>JAJRTI010000381.1 GCA_024278415.1 Planctomycetota bacterium
AAGCTATCCTCACATCGCCACAGGCTCAGCTTGAGTTCCGTTGATACGCAGGCCACCCATCATGCCCCATAAATGCCCGCATAGCATGAGCCGCCGCACGACGCGTGCGGCATCGACCATTCTAATGGCGAGCCTGGCGGCGGCCGCGGCTTGCCCCGCGTGGGCCGAGCCGGCCCCGTTCCTGCTCGCGCACAACGGCAAGACCGACTACGTCATCGTCCTACCGTCTGCACCGAGCGAGGTGGACGCGTACGCGGTCGGGAAGCTGCGCGAGTATCTGAAGCAGATGACCGGCGCCGAATTCCCGGAGGCCGCGCTAGGCGCAATGCCCGCGCGCCGGCCGGCCATCTTCGTGGGCATGAGCGCGCCTGCGCTCAAACGCCTGGGCGAAGACCCGCTTGCAGACTTGAAGCCGCAGGAGCACGTGGCCCGCAGCATGGGCCGCGACGTCTTCCTGTACGGCCAAGGCGTTCATGGCAACCTGAACGCGGTCATGATGTTTCTCGAAGACGTGCTGGGCTGGCGGTGGTATTCCGTGTTTTGCAAGCCCGTCGTTCCGCATCGGCCGACGCTGAGCCTCAAGCCGTTTCGCTTGCGCCGCGGGTTTTCGTTCGCCTACAGGGAAGTCGGGTTGCGGTACAACTTCGACTTCTACTACCAGCACGGCATCAACATGGGCTTCGACCGGCTCATTCGGAAGCGCATGAAGCGCGGGGGCAAGAATCAGCCCGAGTTCGTGTCGCGCCTGCGCAACGACAAGTTCGTGCACGCGTCGTTCGCGTACATTCCGCCCTCGCCCAAAAGCCGCTACGCGAAGAGCTTCGACTGGCTGGAGCACAAGAACTACTTCGAGACGCATCCGGACTTTTTCTCCGTGGACTCCGGCGGCCGGCGCGTCTCGAACAGGCAGCTCTGCTTCAGCAACCCGGCGCTGCGGAAAGAGCTGACGAATAACATCCTGAAGCACATCGAGGTTTCGCCCGACAACGCCATCATCACCCTCGACGCGGCGGACCACCCCGGCAAGTTCTGCTACTGTCCCGGCTGCCAGGCGCTGGAGAAGAAGTATCAAAGCCCTGGCGGCCCCATCTACGATTACCTCGTCGAACTTTGCCGCGCCCTCAAGGCCGCGCATCCGCGCGTCATGGTCAAGACCTTGGCCTATCGCCGCAGCCAGACGCAGAAGCCGCCCGCGCTGCCAGCGGGCCAGAAACTGCCCGACAATCTCATCGTGTCTTTTGCGCCGATCGAGGACTGCTACTTCGCGGACTGGACGCATCCCGACCCGCGCATCCAGGAGACGTACCGCGATCTCGTCGCGTGGCGTAAGGTTGCGGCCCATCTCTGGGCGTGGCTCTACCCCAATCCGTGGGGCACGGGCGCGGTGATGCCCGTGGGCAACGTGCAGCGGATCATCACCAACATGCGCCTCATGCACCAGGCCGGCGTCTCCGGCGTCTTCACCGACCACAACGGCTTTCTCGAACGCGCGGGGTGGAGCGAGCTGCAAAGCTATCTGCTCTACAAACTCATGCAGGACGTACAGTGCGATACCGACGCGATTATCCAGGAATTCACGGACTACATGTATGCCGCGGCCGGCCCGCTCGTGCGGCAATACCTGGCCGAGTTGGAGCAGGGCCGCAAAGCGATGGCCGCGCTGCCGCCTCAAGTCCGCTACAAGTCGTCCGAGTACGACCTGCGCACGTTCCCCTACCTAACCGTCGAGAACATTTGCCGATGGCAGACGCTCTTCGACGCGATGGAGCGCCGCGTCGCGGGACAGGCGGACCCGCTGCTCAACGTGCGCACGCTGCGCCGGGAACTCGACTTCGCCACGCTTTGGCGATGGTTCGACCTGAAGAAGCGCTACCCGGCATACTTCCGCGACTACCGGCCCTTCGCGGATCGCATCGAAGCGGTCAACCAAGCCAAGGCGCCTGCCGGCATGAAGCCGCGTCCGCTGGGCAAGCGCGCGCTCGCCGATTTCATCGCCATCATCCAAGGCGGCGGCATGGAAAAGCCGCTGCCCGCGCAATTCGACGGCATCGACCGGCCGCGCATCCGCACCTTCCTGCCCGCGAACAAGGGACGAGGGAAAGGCCCGCGCTGCGTGGCCGACCCGGACGCCGCACGCGGGTACGCGGTCACGGTCGACCGGCCGGACATGCCTTTCCAGTTCGGCTTCTATCAGTGGAAGAGCCGCAACCCCTCCTCGGGCGCGCACGGCCCGCGCGTGTCGCTGAGCAGCGACGACATCACGCCTGGCGTCTACCGGCTATACAAGCTCGGGACGATCACGGTCTCCCCAGACTGTGTCATCTGGTTTTCCGCGAAGAGCTGGCTGACCAACCTCTCGCTCGGCGATCGTCTGTATGAGCCCGGCGGCGACAACACGTGGACCGCGTACGTCTCGCTCAAGTTCGAAGGGCCGGCGTATGCCGGGGCAGAAAAGAACGACCGCGTGCTCGTGGATCGCATCATTCTCGTCCGGCAATAGCATCTCAGCCAACTGCCACGCGAGGCCGCTATTCTTCGCGCCCGCAAGTTGGCGCCCAAATGCGAGGAGGAAGCAAGTATGTGTCGCCCAATGACCTTCATTGTCGCGGCGTTGGCCCTCTGCGGCCGGCCGATGCTGGGAGCGGAACGCGCGGCCGCTCTGCACACCCTCGCGAGTTTCGAGTCCGAACAGGAGGCCACCGCGCTGCTGCCGGGCGAGGGCCGCGTGCGCGTGAGCCTTGCGCGCGAGCACGCGACCCAAGGAGAGTCCGCGGCGCGTCTGTCGTTTCCGCCTTACAATCCTCGCGGAGGGAACTGGCCGTCCATCGCGCTGCTCCTGGGCCGGACGCCGGGCGCGGTCACCGATTGGACGCCGTATCGCCGCATCGAGTTGGACGTGGTGAACCCGGTGGCCGAGGAGCGCGAGTTCGGCATCTCGTTCGTCGATCAGGACGGGAAGAGCGCGGGATACAGCTACTGGAAAGTGCCGGCCTCGGGCCGCAGAACGATTTGGTTCGACCTGTCGCGGCTCGCCGGCGAAATCGATTGTTCCCGCATGCAGAAGATTCTGTTTTGGCAGCGGCTCCATTTGCGCCGGCCAAAAGATCGCACCGAGTTCTTCATCGACTACGTTCGCCTCGTGCCCAAGGTGCTGGATGCGAAGGCCGTGTCCATCTGGATCGTCGAGCCGCATTTCCGCGGCGCGGTGTACGCGACGAACCAGCCGAATCGCATCCGCGCGGAGGTTCGCCTCGGTTTGCCTCCCCGCGCCGGCATTGCCCGCGCGGTGGCCGCGCTTATCGGGCCAGATGGCAAGACGCGCGGTTCCGCGGCATTGCGCCTTGACGACAAGCCGCAGACCGTCGAGTTTCCATACACGCGCGTGCCGGCTGGGCAACACCTCATCTTGCGCGTGACGCTTGTGGACGGAACCGGCAAGAAACTGCACGCAGCCGAGACGCGCATCCCGGTGCGACCGCCCGCGAAGGACGAAGTGACGGTCGATGCACAGAACCGCCTGCTCGTGAATGGCCGGCCGTTCTTCCCCATCGGCATCTACAACGCGTCGCTCGACGATCTGGGCTTGCTCGCCAAGATGGGCTTCAACTGCGCGGGGCCGTACCTCAAGGCGACAGCCGACTACATGGCGGAAGCGAAGAAGCACGGCCTGCGCCTCATCAGCAACGCGCCCGCGAAGGACGACACATGGCAGCGCGCCGCCGCGGACTCGGGCACGCTGCTCGGCTACTACATGTACGACGAGCCCGCGCCCGAACGCGCGGACGATCTGCGCGAGCGATGCCGCGCCCTCGCCAAGGCCGCCCCGTACCACCCCACCTGCGGCTGCAACAACCTGCACTACGCGTACTACACCGACGCGGCCGACATCATGATGGTCGACGCGTATCCTCATCCCGGCAAGTTCGACGTCATCGTGAAGCGGCTGCAAGCCGCGGTGCCGGTCATGCAGGGCCGGCGGCCCGTCTGGTACATCCCCCAAGCGTTCGCCCGCATGGGCTACATGCACGCGCGGTCCACGTGGGAGAATTCGAGAGAGCCGACGTACGACGAGCTGCGCGCGGCGACGTGGCTCGGCATCGCGCTCGGCGCGCGGGGCATCGTCTTCTACTCCCACCGCATCCAGACGTTCAAGATTCGTTACGCATATCCCCTTCTCTGGCGCGCGCTCGGCTACACGGTTCGAGAGCTGCGCGCGCTGCACGAGGTGATGCTCTGGCCGCGAGCGCCGGTGCAGTCGTCTGCAAAGGGGGTGTACGCGCGGGCGTTCGTCTCAGGTGAGCGCGTGCTGGTGGTCGCGGCCAACGCAGGGGAGAAGTCCGTCGAAGCAACGCTCTCCAGCCAAGCGCTCCCCGCGTCGACGCTGCGGGTCGTGGGCGAGCAGCGAACGGTCGACTGCCAAGACGGCCGGTTCCGCGACAAGTTTCCGCCTCGGACCGCGCACCTTTACGCAAACTGGCCGGTGGCCTCAGGCGTGGACGTGAACAAAGTTCGCGCGGCGCTCGCGGCCGCATGGGCCGAGCGCGCGCGGAAATGGGAGCGCAACGTCGCGCTGTTTTACCGCGGCGCGACGTTGGAAGCCTCGTGGGGCTTTCCGAAGGATGTCCGCGCGTATCCTTGGCAATGGATGATCGACGGGTACCGCGGCACCGCGTGGCCGCTGGGCGCCCGCGGGTTGCTGGGCCGAAAGTTCCGCTACCCGACAAATATGCGAGGACCGAATCGATGGATTGAAGTGCGACTCGCGGCGAAGGCGCCGCTCGAAGAAGCGGTCGTGGTCACCGCCGGCGTGCACTATCGGTTTGCCGTCAACGTGGACGGCCAGTGGCGCGTGATCGAACCCAGCTCCGCGGTGCAGACCACCGAGTACGCCGACGACCCACCGCGGACCGTCCGCACGTTTCCGCTCAACGGCATCGAGTCAGACCGTGTACGCTTGATCCTGCCCGACCCGCCGCGGCGAGGCGAGCGGAAGTTCTACCATGAGATCGAGGTCTACCGCGCCAATAAGTAGTGTCTGTCGCGAAATGCCGCGCGACGGGCGCTCGTAGCGCGCTCGTAAGAGCGTCTCTGGCCGGTCATGCGGGAAACCACGGAACGGAACGCACTGACGTGCGTGCTACGAGCGGGCCCCGCGCATTTCGCGACAGAGACTAAGTAGGGGTGCAGGTCTGAACGTACGTAGTAAACTGGGCGTTCATTCCCGTGGTGCGCCGGCGCAGAATGCACATGCGCCGAAGGCGCATCACAACATAGCCCAGTGCAAGCTCGTTCGGTCGCGTCAGCGGGCGAACGAGCG
>JAJRTI010000382.1 GCA_024278415.1 Planctomycetota bacterium
GCACGAAATATGCACCCTCCTTCTTTGTTGGCGCCAGAAAGACGTAGGGGCCGTCGGAGACTACTTGGCCGGGCGCCCACGCGCTCGTAGGCAGCAGCGGCATGTGGTCGAGGCCGAGCACGATGTTGGCGCACGTTTTTTGGGGATACTCCAAGTGCACGAACACGCGCCAGTCCCCGCGCGCCGGCTTAGTGCCGGCATTGCGAAAGCGGTAGGTCACACCCACCTGCGCGCCCGGGCGCACGTGCCGGGAGGTGAGGTCGACCGAGACAAGCCGCGGCTTGAAGTTGGGGTCGGTCGACGGCAGGAGTTGGTCGCGCGGTTGCGCTCCCGCGGCCGCCAAGAGGACGAGGGCGAGAAATGGGTACATGGGTGTGTTCCTCCATAAATGCCAAGTGGCCTCCCCATGATGGCGCACAGCCACGGTGTATGCAAGTCCCGCGGCATGCGCCAAGCGCGGTCCTGTGGAGTGCGGCGGCTTGACGCCGCTTTGAAAGCGCTGTCAAGCCAGCGCACTCCAGAGCGAGAAGCGCCGTGAAGCAGCATGTTGACATCGACGGGTCAGAGACATAGCGTAGAGCCCATGCTCACGCCCAACATCGACAGGATGATCCTCCTCAAGAACGGCCGGCTCATCGACCCGGCGAACGGAATCGATGACGTTCTGGACCTGAGGATCGGCGCCGGCCGGATTGCTGAGGTCGGGGCGAATCTCACATCAAAACCCGGCGACGAGGCCATCGACTGCTCTGGGCTCGTGGTCGCGCCGGGGTTCATCGACCCGCACGTGCATTTCCGCGAGCCGGGCTTCGAGCAGAAGGAGACGCTCGGGACCGGTTCGGCCGCGGCCGCCGCGGGCGGGTATACGACCGTAATCTGCGAGCCCAACACAAATCCCCCGCGCGACACGCGCAAGCGGATCGACGAATTCTACGAGATCGCGGCGCGCGACGCCTGCATCCGCGTGCTGACCAAAGCATGCTTGACCGAGGAGTCGCGGGGGCTAAGCGTGTCAGCGATCTTGCGAGGCGACGATGCGGCCGGCGTGGCTGCCGCGTCGGACGACGGCAACCCGGTGCTTAGCGGGAGCGTCATGACCGATGCCTGCCGAGTGGCCGGCCGGCTGGGGCTCGTGGTGTCTCCGCATTGCGAGGATTCGCACTACTCGATCGAGAAGGCCCCGGAGGTGGACGACGCTCCGCCGGGCCTGCGCCACGACTTCACCGACGAGCCGCTGTGGGTCGCGCGCGACATCGAGTGCGCGCGGGAGGCCGGCGCGAGGCTGCACGTGGGTCACATCAGCCTAAAGGCCGCGCTCGATCTTGTGCTGGAGGCGCGCGGCCAAGGGCAGCCGGTGACTTGTGAGGTGACCCCGCATCATCTGATATTGACGGCGGATGACGTGGCGAAGTACGGTCCCAACGCCCGCATGTGCCCGCCGCTGAGGAGCGCCCGCGACGTCGCTGCACTGCGCCGCGCGTTGGCGGACGGCCACATCGATTGCATCGCGACCGACCACGCACCACACACAGCCGAGGACAAGGCGGCCGGAGCGAACGGCATCATCGGGCTGGAGACAGCGTTTGGCCTGCTCCACGCGCATCTCGTCGAGAGCGGAGTGCTGACGCTGCCGAAGCTCATCGAGCTGATGACTGTCGGCCCGGCCCGCATCTTCGGCCTGCCCTACGGCACGCTCGCGGCCGGCGCGTGCGCGGACGTGGTGGTCATCGACCCTGACGCGAAATGGGACATGCGCGTGGACGACTTCAAGAGCAAGTCGCGGAACTGCCCCTTCATCGGGTGGTCGCTCAGGGGCAGACCGGTGATGACGATCGCCGGCGGCCGCGCAGTAGCCGCATGCGCCAGCATGCGGGAAGGTGGTAACCGCATGCGCCAGCCCGTGGGCTGAGGGCGGTAGCCGCTTGCGTCAGCATGCTGTGTATCTGGCTGGTTATCTGCGGCTTGATCGTCGCGTTGGCCATGGCGTCCCCTGATTACCCCCTGATTACCCTGATTGCTGGAGACGCTCCGTGAAGGCCGTCTGCTCGAAGCGATTGTTAGGCGACGCCCAAAGGCTTGATGCGCGCCACCTCGTCCTTGATGGCCTGTGCTTCATCCCACAGGTCGACGGCGCGCTGTGCGTTCAGCCAGAACTCCGGCGAGTTGCCGAACAGCCGGGAGAGGCGCAACGCCATGGCCGGGGTCAGGCGGCGGCACCCGCGCAGCAACTCGTTGACCGACTGCCGGGAGACGCCGATGGCCGCAGCCAGCCCGGAGACGGTTAGCTTGTAGTCCGGCAAGAAGTCCTCGCGGATCATCTCGCCCGGGTGCGTGGGCCGGCGCTGCATCCGTCGGGTGTTGGCGATACTCATGTCACACCTCGGCTCAGTGATAGTCACAGACCTCGACGTCGTATGCATCCCCGTCCACGAACCGGAAGCATATGCGCCATTGGTCGTTGATCGAAATCGAGTGCTGGCCCCTCCGATCACCCCTCAGGACATGCAGCCGATTGCCCGGAGGAACCTTTAGGTCGTCCACTCGCACCGCAAGGTCCACATACTCAAGCTTCCGGGCAGCGCGGGCCGCGACATCTGGAGGGAACCGTTTGGCGTGGCCAGTCTCGTAGAGTTCCTGGGTCCGCTTGTCCGCGAACGTCTTGATCATGAATGGAGTGTAACGCACCCCGTGACACATGTCAAGACAACGAGTGCGCCGCGCCAAGCCTCGCCTCGGCGTCAACGGGAAGCACTCAACGCGTATGGTGATACTATAACCGTGGCCCCTGGTGGCACTCAACGCCCCAGGGCGTAGAATAGATGGTGGTGTCTCGCATCTATCCTAACGCCCTATGGGCAAGGAGTCTGTCATGAATGCGGTTGGTATCGATTTGCACAA
>JAJRTI010000383.1 GCA_024278415.1 Planctomycetota bacterium
AAATGTCACTTCTGGCGAATGCGGGTACGATCCACGCGGAACGTTTCGGGCTTGCCCACCTATGGCAAAGTCGGGCGCGTGTCAGTATAATCCCTTGCCTTCGTAACGCGATTCGCCCACAGCCCCCATGCTTCACTGCCTATGTCCGAAACGCTCACCCATGCTCTAACCCAAGCCGGCCTCGAAGCCGCGCAAGTGCGCGAGTTGGCCGCTCGTATCGAGGCCACCGCACCCGGCCAACCCGCGCCACGGCGCTGGCGGGAGGTCAGCCAGCGTGTGCTCGACGCGCGCCTGCCGTTCGACGCACACATGGCGGCGTTCGAGCACGTGTATCGCGGCTGGTCCGAGGCCGACGGCCCGCCGCCCGCATGGATCCCGCCGGACGACGCGATGGACCGCGCCAACATCGGCACGCTTGCGCGCGAGGTGGGCGCAAACGACTATGCCGACCTCCATCGCTGGTCTGTCGAGAACCGCGAGGAGTTCTGGGAACGGGTGATTGGGCGCCTGCAGGTCAAGTTCCACCAGCCCTTCGCAGCGGTTCGAGATGGTCAGGCTTACCACACGCCGAAGTGGCTCCCCGAGGCCAAGCTCAACATCGCGGCCAGTTGCTTCCAGAATGACCCGGATGCGACTGCGATCCTATGGCAAACGCCGGGACAGGAGATCGAGCGCATTACGTACGGGCAACTCGACGCCCTGAGTAACCGCGTGGCCAACGGCCTCGTCCAGGCCGGCTTCAGACCCGGCGACGCGATCGGCATCGCCATGCCCATGAACGTGGAGGCTGTCGCGATCTACCTGGGCATCGTCAAGGCCGGCTGCGCCGCGGTCGCGGTGGCCGACGCGTTTTCTTCGGAGGAGATGGAGCGCCGCCTGAACCTCGGCGCCGCGGTTGGCGTCGTCACGCAGCAGGTCGTGGCCGCGGGCAAGGAGCAACTCTACGCGAAGCTCGTGGCCGCGAACGCGCCCCGCACGATCGTGCTGCCTGCGGAGCCCGGCGCGGAGCCACACGGCCTGCGGCCACAGGACTTGGCCTGGGGCGACTTCCTCAGCGACAACGCCATCTTCGCGCCGGTCGCCATGGACCCGGCCGCGGTCACGAACGTGCTCTTCTCGTCGGGCACGACCCGCGATCCCAAGGCGATCCCGTGGACGCACACCACGCCCATCCGCTGTGCGGCGGACGCGTGGCTGCACCACGACATCCATCCCGGCGACGTGCTCGCCTGGCCCACGAACCTGGCGTGGATGATGGGGCCGTGGCTGATCTACGCGTCGCTCATCAACCGCGCATCGCTCGCGATCTACGGCGGCCACCCGACCAAGGCCTCCTTTGGTGAGTTCGTGCGTGACGCGGGTGTGGCCATGCTCGGCGTGGTCCCGGCCCTCGTGAGGAGTTGGCGCTCGACGCGCTGCATGGAGGGCTTGGACTGGAGCCGCATTCGCGCGTTCAGCTCCACCGGCGAGCGCTCCAACTCCGGAGACATGCTGTATCTCATGCACCTCGCCGGGTGGAAGCCGATCATCGAGTACTGCGGCGGCACTGAGATTGGCGGCGGCTACATCACCGGCACGGTCGTGCAGCCGGCCGCGGCCGCGACCTTCAGCACGCCCGCGCTGGGGATCGATTTTGTCATTCTCGACGAGAACCACCAACCGACGGAGAACGGCGAGATCTTCATCGTGCCCCCGTCGATCGGCCTGTCCAATACGCTGCTCAACTACGACCATCACGAAGTCTACTACGCGGGCGCGCCCCGCTGCCCGCGTGGCAAGGTCTTGCGCCGCCACGGCGACCAGATGGAGCGTTTGCCCGGCGGGTTCTTCCGGTCGCACGGCCGCGCGGACGACACGATGAACCTGAAGGGCATCAAGGTCAGCTCCGCAGAGATCGAGCGCGTGCTCGACCGCGTGGAGGGCGTGCAGGAGACCGCGGCTATTGCCGTGCCCGCGCCGGACGGCGGGCCCAACCAACTCATCATTTACGTGGTGCTCGAACCCGATGGCGAGACGAACCCGCGGCGCCTCAAGCCGAAGCTCGGCGCGGCCATGCGCGAGCACCACAGCAACTACTTCAAGATCCACGACGTGCTGGTCGTGGACGCGCTGCCCCGCACCGCGTCGAACAAGGTCATGCGCCGGCTCTTGCGCGCCGAGTACCAGGCCAAACACCGGGGACGCGATGCGGAAGTCCCGCACGTGCGGGAAGCGCATCGTGTCCCCTGACACCTGAGCCGTTCGCCCGGCTGGTGGCGCATGCGGCTGCGCGGGGCCCCAAGGAGCGGACGGCCTTCGTCGTCCGTCGGAACGCGAAGGCGTTTCGCTCCACGCCGCTGGCCGCACAAAGGAACTCCCATGACCGACATCCGCACCGTGGGCATCGTCGGCGCCGGCACGATCGGCGCAAGCTGGGCCGCGTTCTACGCACTCCACGGGATGGAGGTGCGCGCGTTCGACGACGATGCGGACACGGCCGCGGCCGCGCCTGGCATCGCGCGCAGCCATCTGCGGCGCATGGCCGAGCTGGGGCTCGCGGATGCCGATGCCTGCGACCGCGCGCGGGTGACGGCCGCGGGCTCCATCGAGGAGGCGTGTGACGGGGCGGACTTCGCGCACGAGTCGATCTCGGAGACGTACGAAGCCAAGAGGCCGGTGTTCGCCAAGCTCGACGCGCTCACCGAGCCGTCCTGCATGCTCGCAAGCAGTTCGTCGGGCCTGCTCATGACCGAGATTCAGGCCGGCATGCAGCACCCTGAGCGTGCGTTCATCTCGCACCCCTTCAACCCGCCCCACATCGTGCCGCTGGTGGAACTCGTGGGCGGCGAGCAGACGTCGCCGGAGGTCTTGGAGCGTGCGCGGGAGTTCTACGCATCGCTTGGGAAGGAGCCGGTCACGCTCAACAAGGAAACGCCGGGCCACATTGCCAACCGGCTCGCAGCCGCGCTCTGGCGGGAGGCTATCGACTTGGTAGACCAGGGCGTCGCGTCCGTGGCGGACGTGGACACCGCGCTGCGCGCCGGCCCGGGCATCCGCTGGGCGATCATGGGTCAGCACATGATCTACCATCTCGGCGGCGGCAAGGGCGGGTATCGCCACTTCATCGACCACATCGGAAAGGCGTTTGGGGAGTACTGGCGCACCATGCCCGCGTGGGCGGAGATCCCCGATGGAGCGAAGGAGGCGATCATCGAGGGCGTCGAGGAGGCCGCGGCCGGCCGCAGCCTGGCCGCGATCGCGGCCGAGCGGGACGAGAAGCTGGCCGCGATTCTGAGGGCGCTGCGGGGATAGGCGCCCCCTGTTGCCGGCGTCCGAACGTGAGGCACATCAGACATTCTCGACGATGGAAGAGGGCTGCAATCGGTTGAGGCGATACCAATAGACGGTTGGCCAAATGTAAAGCGCAATTGACAAATAGACGCCCATGTGGTAACTTGGCTGCATGATTAGGCGCCCGTATTGGATCGGCCATATTGAGGAGGCTTGGGCGAAGCGGCCCATTGTTTGGGTCGCCGGGGTGCGCCGTGTGGGCAAGACCACACTGGCGAAAATGCTGCCAGATGTGGTCTACTTGAATTGCGACCTGCCGTCAGTCGCTCGTCGCCTTGAGGATCCCGAGCTGTTTTACAGGTCTCAGCCCAAGGGGGCTCGGATTCTGCTGGACGAAGTGCACCGGCTTGCTGATCCCGCGGGTGTGTTGAAGATAGCAGCGGACGCGTATCCGCACCTGCGTGTACTGGCGACTGGATCATCGACGTTGGCGGCCACTCGCAAGTTTCGCGACGCGCTGACGGGGCGGAAAGCCGCGCTGTATCTGCCGCCCGTCCTGTGGACGGAATGTCTGGGGCCGTTCGGTTTGGCTGACATAGACCGCCGGTTGCTTCACGGCGGCTTGCCGGAACCCATGCTGGCGGAAGAAAGGGATGACGATTACTTCGCCGAGTGGATGGACAGTTTCTACGCTCGCGACATTCAGGAATTGTTCGGCATTCGCGAACGAGCGGGATTCTTGGACTTGCTGCGCCTCATGATGTTGCAGAGCGGCGGGCTGGTTGACTACACGCGCCTGGCGCGTGGCAGCGGTTTGAGCCGTCCCACGGTCAAGGCGCACCTGGAAGCGATGACGGTGGCTTGCGCGCTCTACCCCCTGCGGCCGTTCCACGGCGGAGGCCGGCGGGAACTCGTGCGCCGGCCCAAGGTCTACGCGTTCGATACAGGCTTTGTGGCATATGTCCAGGGTTGGAGCGATATCCGCGACAACGACCGAGGCCTGTTGTGGGAGCATTTGGTGCTCGACACCCTGCGCACCTGCGCCAGCGACGACGCACTTTTCTACTGGCGCGACAAATCGGGCCGCGAGGTCGACTTCGTCCGGCGGCGCCGCGGTGCGGTGGACGCCATCGAGTGCAAGATCAACCCCGACCGGTTCTCTCCTCGCCACTTGCAGGAGTTTCGGCGATTGTATCCCCAAGGCGAGAATCTGCTCGTGTGCCCGGGAGTGGATGCGCCGTACGAGCGACGCTACGGCGAGCAGGTTGTGCGGGTCACCGGGTGCGCGCAACTTCTGAATGGCGTGAGTTGAGAGGGCCGGGCCTCGCGAGTCCGCGCGCAGAGCCGGCGCCTCAGACGCGCCGCGCACGTCAAGCCGGTGCGCGGCCGAGCGGGACGAGAAGCTGGCCGCGATTCTGAGGGCGCTGCGGGAGAGCGGAAGGTAGGCGCTGTTCATGGTGCAGCGGCAACCTCCCGAAGGTTGCCAACCTTCGGGAGGATTCAGGCACGCGGCCGTGGCGGGCGTCATCCCGCGGGCGTCAGCACCAGCACCGCCGCGGCGTGAGGCGCGATTCGAACCGGAAGGAACCGCGGCCGTTGCGCGCCGAGCCGGCCGCGGGACATGTCGTAGGCCGCGGCGCGCACCGCGGGCCAGCCGCGCACGCGGAGCGCCTTGATGCTCCGCTCGCCGCTCGAGGGGTTGAACAGCAGCAACAGCACCCGGCCGTCCTTCTCGAACGCGGCGTAGTCCTGCGGGTCTTGCTCAGGCTCGAACTGGATGCGCGAGTCCGCTCGCTGGCCCTTCTGGAACATGTCCTCGAAATCCGCGATCACCGCGGCGGCTTGCGAGGTCTCGAAGAAGGCCCAGCCGTCCATGGTGGGCAGATACCAGATGAGCACGCCGTGGCAGCCGCCGTTCACGTAGGCGCGCAGCAAGCGCATGGCCCACCCGCGCCGGCGCAACGGCTTGTCGTACGTGCTGCTGGAGCTGAGGGAATACATCTCGCCGCCGATGAAGGGCTTGCCGGCCAGCGCGCGCCGCGTCGCGAGCAGCGCGGCCCGGCTGCCGCCGTACCCGGCGATGCCCATGTCCACAAACGGTGCAAGCAGCCGCCAATCCACGCCGTAGTGCTCCTGCGTGTACGTGTTCTGATATCCGCTGTACACGCTGAACTTCATGCCCGGCTCGGCCTCGCGCACCCATCGCGCCAGCAAGCCCATCATCTCCGCGTTCTGTTTGCATCGGAACGCGGTCCATTGCGCCCGGTAGCGAGCGACCACGGTCTTGGCGTCGAGCTTCACGCCGTCGGCCAACTGCGCATAGCGCCGAAACGCGGCCAGACAGCGCGGGCAGAAGCAGAACGTGGGCGGATTGACCACCGGCACTTCGTAGTCGCAATCGATCTCGTCGTAGCCCGAGCCCTTCACCGATTTCATCACCCACTCGCGCAGCCCGCGCTGGAACTCGCTGCCCTTGGACAACAGGTAGGTGGGGCACACGCGGCCCTTTTCGCGCTTCCCCTTGTAACTGACCGCGAGGCACTCCGGGTGCGCGTCGACAAAGTCTTGACAGGGCGACGTCTGCCACCCGTTGTAGGGGAACGCCCACGCCATGAACAGGCCCTGCTTCTTCAGCGCCTGGCACACGCGGTTGGTCAGCTTGCCGAAGATGCCGCCCACGCCCGACTCGATCGCGTTGCGCGCCAGCGCGTCGCTGGCCGGCGCCTCGAACATGTCGCTGTAGTAGCAGGGCATGATGTAGCTGTGCTTGGGGCGTTTGCCGATGAGCTTCGGCAGCGGCCGCGCGGCCACCGACGCCGGCAGCTCCGCATAGTAGCCGTCGCCGGCCACGAAACCGAATCGAATCGGCGCCGGCTCGAACCCCGCCGCGTCGGCCTCCACCAGCAGCGCGAGCCGCGAGCGCCCCGGCGCACGCACGTCCGCGCACTTCACCAACGCCTCGATCTCGTAGTCCGTGTCCGGTTTGACCGGGATGGGGTCGCCGACCCACATCGCGTCCTGATGGCGCACCGTGGCTGCGGAGCCGCGGAGCCGCACGCAGCGCGTGGGCTGGCCCTCCCGCTGCTGCGTCACGATGCGGTAGTTCTTGTGCTCCTTCCACCACGGCTCTTCGAACGTGCCAATGGCGAGCAGGTTGCGTTTCGTCCCCTTTTCCACGATGCGAAGGTTGTCGAAGTACGCCGTCCCGGTGATGCCGCGGTTCTGCCACTTGATGAGCAGGGGATGCACGAAATGCGCCGCGGCCGGCGAGCGCAAGGTCGCCTTGTATAGGGCCCAGTCGCCCGAGCCCGCGGCGACGATCGCCGGCTGGTAAGCGACCGTACGCTTGTCGGCGCCACCCCAGCGCAGGTTGAGCTGCATGCCGTCCGACCACGGGTTGGTCACGTGGATCGCGTAGCGCGTCCCCGCGGCGTATGCGGTCTGGCCGACGACTTCGGCCCGCGCGCCCATGAGGTTGTCGACCGCCCGCAGCGCCAGACCCGCGGGCAACTCCATCCAGAAGCGGTACGCGCTCATGGGGACGCTCGCCGACGCATACAGGGTCGGGTAGAACATCTGGTTGGAGCCGGCGGGGAAGAACGTCTCGCGCTCCGCCGGCCAGCACCGCGGGCCGGGCTGGGGCACGAAGATCACGCGGCGCATCGTGCACTCGCGGCCGCCCGCCCACATGGCCTCCCCGCCGGGTGCGCTCCAACCGGCCGGGTCGGTTTGCGTGAGCCAACTCTTCTCGAACCCCGGCCTCACTCGCCAGCCCCGCCGCGCCCACGCGCCGAGCGCCGGGACCGCGGCCTCCACCGTAGGACGCTCGCCAACCGCGGCCGCGCGCACGAGCACCACGTTCTCGCCCGTGCGTAGCGGCAGCGACAGCCGCGCCGGCTTGCCCGGAGCCGCGGCGCCAATGGATCGGCCGTTCACGAACACCTCGGCCCGGCATTGCGCAGCCCTCACCACGCACGCGGCCGTCTCCTCGGCCGAGCCGGTGCGCGTCCACAGCGTGCGCATGACGACCGTCTTGCCCAGGCGAAGCGCGACGCGGCTACCACGCGAGCTTCTTGCTCCGCAGCGTCACCGTCCCGGTTTGGCCCGGCGTGATGATCTTCTGAGCCGCGACCCGCGTCGGGGCCGACGGAGACATCCTGGTCTCCAGTTGCGCCTCGACCGCCTGGGTCCCGCCGGCCGCGACGAGGAGCCTCGCGATAGGGCGGCCATTCTCGTCCGCGTCGATGCGCACGCTGGCGAGGCCCGGCGCGCCGGCGGCGAACTGAAGCCGGCCGAAATCGCCCGGTGTGTGGAACGCCCCCCGCAGCCCGCACAGGCTGCTCGTCTCGTGCGAAGGGGCTTCGTCGCGGCACACGTTGAACCGCCACGCGTCGCCAGTCTTGGGCGGTACCACGCCTAGCGACGCGAACGGGATGGCGATCTCCATCGTCCACTCGCCATTGCCTTTCCGTGCGGCCGCGCTCCAGTCCGCGTTCCACGACGCGTCCTTGTTGCGTGAGTCGAAGCGCGTGCCCAGCGCGTTCGCCGCGAGCTGCACGTAGCCCTGCGCCCCCTTTGGCGCGAGGAACAGCTCGATGCAATCGTCGTGGAACACCGCGCCGTCGCGTTGCTTCACCGTGGCCTTGAACAGGTGCGCCTTCTGCACCGCGGGCGCGAGCGCGGACTCCTTGCTCCGCACTGCGAGGAACAGCGCCGAGTCGGTCCACACGAACGCGCACGCGGTCTGCTCCCGCGCTGGCCGGCCGTCGCCGATAAGCCTGAAGCCTGACATCCACACCGCGCGGCCCCATGCCGCATCGTCCAGCCGGCCGTCGACCGTCGGCGCGCGGTCCGTCCGCGTCGCCGGCGCGGCCAGCTCCTTAGGCGCATACACACCGCTCGCGGCCGCGGCCGAACAAACCGCACACAGTCCAACGGCCAGGAACATTCTATGTCGCATGGGAAGCTCCTTATCGAGTACTCGGCTGAAATGTTGCCTTCCGTGGGGATCACCGCACTCGCGACGGAAAACGTCCACGAATGAATGCAGACCACGGACGGCACAGAACGAGAATCGCTCAGGTTTGGGGCAAGGTAACACTTCAGCCAAGTACAACAGCCAGGTACCGGAATACTATCAAAGCTTCCGTGCAATGCCGCGTGTTGGGGCATCTGAATCCCAACGGGATTCCGGATATCAGCCCAGGGTTCGCGAGCGAAGCTCGCAACCCTGGGTTTTGAGGCGCACAGCTTCGCTCCCCCCCCATCCGCCCGCCCTGTAGGGCGGGCGGATGGGGGGAAGTTCAATAGGACCGCCATGGCCCCAGGGTAGCGGCCTGCGGCCGCAACCCTGGGCTAGAAGCCGGAAGCCCGTTGGGCTTCCAAACAACGTTGCGTCAAGCGGAAACGCAGTCCATCGAACTCGCGCACGTTCATGGGGCCAACGGCTGTTGCAATCGGCTGAAGTGTTACGGGGCAAGTATGGAAGACAGAATGAGAGCCATTCTTCTCCTTGTCTCGTTTCGTTGTCTTTCTGAATTCGTTGGAGGCCTTTGGGGAATTTGTGCTTCGCTGACTGGTCCCTTGAATCGACAAGTTGGGGCCACTGCCTCACGCGGATTGCTCAGATCGGAGGAGATGGCCTCTGGGCCTATCTGCGTGATCCGTGGCATCTGCGGACATCTGTCTTTCCCCTCGCTGAGAAAGAACGCATCGCTCTGATGGTGCTGCTGGCTCGGCTTGGTTCCGGCGGAATAGGTGGGCTAAGCCCATTGCTAAGCCATCACGCGCTTCCATCCCGCCTTGCCTCGTTCGTCAGACAGACGCGGATTCCTCCTGAATTCCGTAGATCTCCCTCGGATTCTCGAAGAGCACACGCCGCGCCAACTCGACCGCGTAGGCCTCAGTGTAGTCCCCAGCCAACACCTTGTTGCAGAGCACGTCGGTCAGCAGTCTGCGCACGAGCATGAGCTTGGGGTAGCACCATTCCGCGTGGTACGCGTCGGAGAAGAAGGCGATGATCTTGTTGCTCGGCACGATGTCGAAGCGGCATTCGATGCTCTCTTGGATGAATCGCGGGTAGAGCGTGTGCCACCAGTAGCCCGCGACGCCGACGTTGGGGAAGTGCTTGGCGATGATGCAGATGTCCTGGGTGTGGAC
>JAJRTI010000384.1 GCA_024278415.1 Planctomycetota bacterium
CGCCGCGGGATATTCGCATTGAGCGCGGCGGTCGACGGCTGGGAAACGCGCGAAACCACCTTCGCGCGCATTCCCGACGTCATGGCCATCACCCAGGGGAGGCCCACCCGCTTCGGCATGACCACCCACACCGCGCCCTGGCTCGGCATCCGCACCGACGAGGTGTTCCAGGTGGCGCGGCGCCTCGGCCTCACCACGTGCCGCGCGTTCACCGAATGGCAGTTCTTCGAGCCCGGGCCCGGCGTGTACAAACTCGAACACTGGGACAAGTTCTTCGATACGGCCAAGAAGCACAACGTCGACGTGGTCATCACCGTGTACCGCCCGGCCGCGTGGGTTCTGCCAGAAGGAAAGCCGGTCCACTACCGCATGTTCGACTGCGACTGGGACGCGTGGCGCGAAATGGTCAAGACCGTGACCACGCGCTACAAGGGCAAGTTCGCGGCCTGGGAGTGGCTGAACGAAATCACGCCCGGCGGTGCGGCGAACTACGTGGACGATTACGTGAAGCTTTGCCGCATCGGCACGGAGACGGCCCGGGCCATCGACCCGAGCCTGTACTACGTGCTCGCGGGCGGTCTGTGGCCGCGGAGCTTCCGTCTCGAAGTGCTCGCGGCCGGCGCGGGGAAGTACGTGGACGTGATGCCGGTCCACTACAGCAATGGGAGCATGATTCGCGAGGCGCGGGAGGATCTCGATTCCTTCGGCCACCAGCAGGTCGCGGTGTGGGACAACGAATCGGGCATCCCGGTCAACGCCTGGGGCGTGCCGGTCGTGGACCAGATCGCGGACACGTTTCAGCCCACCTGGGTGCTGACCCAATGGGCGGACGAACTCGCGGCCGGCTGCGAGAAGATCGTGTACTTCGGCGGCGAAGGGAGCGCGACGGGGAACTTCGATTACGCGATGGACGACCTCACGCCTAGGCCCCTGGCCGCGACCCTCGCGGTGTTCGCCAGCAAGATGTTTGGGGCCAAGCCAGTGGGCGTGTTCGCCAAGGGGAAAGCCGGGCTGTTCCACCTGTTCGATCGCGACGGCGACGCGATCCTCTTGGCGTCGAGCTACGAGAAGGGCGGCGAGGAGGTCTCCCTGCCGGTCGGCGCGGCCTCCGTGCGCATCACCGACTACCAGGGGAACGAGCAGGACATGGCCGCGCCGAACCGCACGGTCCGCCTGCCCCTGCGCACCTTGCCGTACTTTGTGGAACGCGCGGACCTGGACGTGCTGAAGGCGAACCTCGTGCCCGCGATTCAAGTGCGCGAGGCTGGCGGCAAGCGCGAGAGGCTCGTCTCTCTTCCCCGCGTGGTTCTCCTGCGAGGCAAACCAGGGAAGATCAACGTGCGGCTCCGCAACGTGTACGACCGCGGCCTGGCGGGGTCCATTCGCTTCGACGTGCCCGAGGCCTGGCTGGCGGAACAAGAAAGAAAGTTCTCCCTCAAACCTGGCGAGACGAGAGTCGTGTCGGTCTCGGCAGCGATTCCCCCCGGAACGGAATGCCGCGACGTCGGGTACACGATGAGCGTTGGCTTCTCGTGGAAGAAACTGCCGCGTGTCACGAAGCCCTTTGTCCTGTCCGTCATCGCGCCGGAGAGCGTGGGCAATCTGCTAGCGAACGGCGATTTCGAGGTCCCCGATGAAAGTGGTGCGACGCCGAAGGGATGGTCGGGAACCAACGCGAAGCTGGTGCGGTCCGACGGTTTGGGCCTTGGCCTGGGCCGGCGTGTCCTCAAGTTCGAAAAGGCTCCCCAGTGGGCTCACTTCGGGCAGAAGGTCGCGCTTCGCGGCGGATTGACGTATCTCTACACCGCATGGATTTGGAACCAAAACATGGAGGGCGGGTCCAACATCACGCAGTACATGAAAGACGGATCGCGGAAGTCGCTCTATAACAACCAGGTCATCAACATGGGGAGCAGCAATCGCTACTGGCAGGTTTTCACCTGCCGATACAAGGTGCCGGAGTCCCTCGAGAGCGCGAGCTTTGTGCCTGTAGCGAAGGGCGGCGGCTGGGCCTTGTATGACAACTTGCGCGTGACGGTCTTCGAAGGCACCGACTTTGCCACCGAGTGTGCCAAGGTGAAAACGCGGCCCACCATCGACGGAAGCCTGGACGATTGGCAGACGCAGAATCCGATCCCGCTGATCGGGAAGAACCAACTCACGGTCCTTGACAAGGGCTACAATTGGAATCCCAAGAACTTGAACGCGGTCGCCTATCTCAGGTGGGATGCCACGAACCTGTACGTCGCGGTCCAAGTCCTCGACGACGTGCATCATGCCGCCGGCCGCGACGAGCGAGTGATCGAGGGCGACAGCCTGATCCTGGCCTTCGACCCGACCAATCGGAGCCGGGATGCCGCGAAGAAGGCGTTCGCGTACTACGTGTCGTCGGTGAAGCCCGGCGGAGGCAGCGGCGCCTATTCGCTCGTGCGGCCCAAGAAGCTGAGCGCCGGCCTCCGCTCCGGGCATCTTGCGCGAGATTCATCCATCGGATATGAGATCGCGGTCAAGCGGGGCCGCGGCGCCTGCACGTA
>JAJRTI010000385.1 GCA_024278415.1 Planctomycetota bacterium
CCTCCGCATCGCCATCTGCGGCACTCGGGAGATCCCCGCGCATCATGGCGGGTTCGAGACGTGTGTGCAGGAGACTGCGACGCGTCTCGTCCAACGCGGGCACCAGGTGACGGTGTTCGCCGGCGCGGACGAGGGCCAGCACGGTCGCCGGATCGTGGACGGGGTCGAGGTGCTCTACACGCCCGGCCTGCCGACCAAGCACCTGTTCACACTAAGCCAAACTGGGCTGAGCGTGCTCCGCGCGGCGATCAAGCGCTTCGACGTCGTGCACGTGTACAACCTCGGCAACGCGTGCTGGCTCCCATTCCTCAGGGCCGCGCGCACGCCTAGCGTCATTTCCGTGGATGGCCTCGACTGGCGCCGCGAGCGATGGGGCCGACTGACCAAACGCTACATCGAATTTTGCGCCAACCTCGCTGTGCGTTTCGCCAACGAGCTGATCGTCGACTCGCACGTGGTGTCCGACTACTACCTCAAGCATTTCAATCGTCCAGGCGCGTACGTCCCGTATGGGGCCTACACCACACCTCCTCAGGGCGCGGGCGCGGTCCAACGGTTCAGCTTGTAGCCCGGCCGCTACCTCATCTTCGTGGGCCGGCTGACCCCGGAGAAGCGCGTGCACGACCTCATCGCGGCCTTCGAGCAAGTCGACACCGACATGCAGCTTGCCATCGTCGGCGACGACCCCTTCGCCCGCGACTACGTGGCCCACCTCAAGAGCACGCGGGATCCCCGCATCCGCTTCCTGGGCTACGTGTACGGCGACGACTGTGCGCAACTCCTCGCCAACGCCTACCTCTACGTCACCGCGTCCGGCTTGGAGGGCCCCTCCCCCGCGCTCCTCACGGCCATGGGCCAAGGCTGCTGCCCGCTCGTGAACGGTATCGCCGAGAACCGCGAGACTATCGGCGACTCCGGCGTCGCGTACGCCGAGAACGACGTGGACGCGCTGCGGGACGAGATGCAACGGCTCGCGGACTCCCCAGCCGAAGTGCGCCGCTTGGCCAAGGCCGCGCGGGATCGCGTGCGCACAGTCTACAATTGGGACCGCGTGACCGACGCGCTCGAGGCCGTCTACGAGAAGGTCGCCACATGATCGCACGCGTCATCATCATCCTGCTCGCGCTCTGCGTCGCCGGGCTGCTCGCCGGCCTGACCCTGGCCAAGGAGGAGCCGGCCGACTTCACGTTCGTGAGCGGCGCGGAACCGGAAACGCTCGACCCGGCGCTCATGACCGGGGTGCTCGAAGGCCGGCTCGCGTCCGCGCTCTTCGAAGGGCTCACCACGTGCAACCCGCGCGACCTCTCTGCCCAGCCGGGCATGGCGGAGCGATGGGAGATCAGCGACGACGGCCGGGTCTACACCTTCCACTTGCGCGAGGCCAAGTGGAGCAACGGCGCGCCCGTCACCGCGCACGACTTCGTGTACTCCTGGCGCCGCGTCCTGGATCCCAAGACGGGTGCCAGTTACGCGTACCAACTCTACTACGTCAAAAACGCCAAGGCTTACAACGAGGGCGAACTCTCCGACTTCGCCCAGGTTGGCATCCGAGCCGACGGCGACCGCAAGCTGGTCGTGACGCTCGAGCGGCGCACCCCCTTCTTCCTCTCGCTCACGTGGTTCATGACGCTGCTCCCCGTGAACCGCCAATGCATCGAAACCCACGGTGAAACGTGGACGCGGCCCGACGCGATCGTGACGAACGGGCCATTCCTGCTCCAAGACTGGCGCATCAACCGGCGCCTCCGCCTGCGTCGAAATCCCGAGTACTGGGACGCGGCGAACGTGCGCTCGCCGGTCGTCGACGCGCTGACCATGGAGGCGCCCGGCGCGGGCTTCAACATGTACGAGACCGGAGGGGCCGACCTGCTCACGAGCGTGCCGCCCCAGCTTGTAGACGTGCTCATGGATCGGGACGACTTCCACTCGTCCACGTACTTGGGCACCTACTTCTACCGCTTCAACGTGACCCGGCCGCCGCTCGACGACGTGCGCGTGCGCAAGGCGCTGACCATGAGCATCAACCGCGAGCACGTGACGCGCTACGTCACCAAGGGCGGCGAAGTCCCGGCCGCGACGTTCGTGCCCATCGACATGCCGGGCTACACTTCGGGCCGCGGCCTCCCGTTCGATCCGGATCGGGCCAAGGCGCTGCTGGCTGAAGCCGGCTATCCCGGCGGCAAAGGCTTTCCTAAGATCGAGATCGTTTTCAACACCAGCGACTTTCACAAGAGCATCGCGGAAGTCGTGCAAGACATGTGGCGCCGGCACTTGGGCATCGACGCGCAGCTCGTGAACAAGGAGTGGAAGGTCTACCTCGCGGACACGCGCGCACTCAAGTATGAAGTGGCGCGAAGCGCCTGGATCGGCGACTATTGCGACGCGAACACGTTCCTCGACATGTTCGTCACCGACGGCGGCAACAACCGCACCGGCTGGAGCGACAAACGCTACGACGCGCTCATCGCCGCGGCCGCGGACGAGCCGAATCCCGGCCGGCGCATGAAGCTGTTCCAGCAGGCCGAGACGATCCTCTGCACCGAAGGCGTCCCCATTGCGCCCATTTACTTCATGACCGCGAGCAACATGTATCGTGCGAACGTGCGGGGCGTCTATCCCAACGTGCTCAATCTGATCCTGCTGAAGTGGGTGTGGGTCGAGCAGTAGTGCCGTGTCGGCCCGGGCCGTAGCCGCATGCGCCAGCATGCGACTACGCGACCGTGCGTGCAGGCGCACTCGTTGCCTCCTCTTTTCAACCTGATTCGTTGTCTATCTGAATTCGTTGGAAGCTTTCCCCCCATCCCTCACTTGAACATCGGCCCCGCATTGCGCATCGCAATGGACAACACCTCGCCGATGCGAAGGCGCTCGGTGCGCATGTACCCCCAGGCGTAGGTCGCCCGAAAAATCCAATCGAAGAGGGGATTCCCCGGGAGCTTGATGAGCCGGCGCAGCAAGGGCGCAAGCGCCGGCGCGTTAGCGGCGACAAAGAAGAGCTTGTGAAGGTTCTCGATCTCACGCCGGTGCGGCAGCGCGAGCGGGCTCCCTTGGAAAAACGTCTGCCCCACGTCGGCATCCACCAGGCCCATGCGCGCGGCCAAGTCGCCTAGCTGGGTGCGCGCGTACGGCTGGAAGATCGCGCACCAAGGAAACTCGGCCCCCAGCTCCGCGTTCAAGCGCACCGTCTGCCATGCTTCGTCGAGCGATTCGCCGGGGAGGCCAAGCATGTTGTACGTGCGAATGCGCATGCCCTTGCGCTTGAGCAGCGCCACCGCGCGGCGAATCTGATCGTCGCTCACGTTCTTGCCCAGCACCTCCCGGCGCACCCGCTCGTCCCCGGACTCGACGCCGAGGAACACTCCCTTGCAGTTCATGTCCTTGAGCGCGCCCGCGACTTCAGCATCAATCGTGTCCGCGCGGCCCAGGCACACGAGGGGCAGCCGCACCCGCCGCGCGTACCGCTCCGCAAACTCGCCCAGCCATCGCTTGTTCAGCGTGAACGTGTCGTCTTGCATGTACACCGTGGCGAGTCCGAACCGGCGGCGCACCCCCTCGATCTCGTCCACCACGCGCTCCGGGCTGCGCAAGCGCACGTAAGGGCCCTTGCCGTGATACAACTCGCGCAGCTTGTGGTTGAAGCAGAACGTGCAGCCAAACGGACAACCCCGGCCGGCGAAGAATGCTTTCCGCGACAAGTTCAAGAAAGGATACCGCCGGTAGTACACGCCGCGGTCCGCCACGGGCAGCGCGTCCAGGTTTGCGCACAGCCGCGCCAACTCGCCGCGCTGCTCCTCGCCCTCGACCACGCGCCACAAGTTCGGCACGCCCTCCAGCGATTCGCCGGCATCGAGCCGCGCCGCGAGTTCGGCAAGGCACTGTTCGCCCTCGCCCACGCAAATCGCATCGACCTCTGGCCTGTGGACGATCTCGGGGAAGAACGTCGGGTGCGGGCCTCCGAGTACCACGACCGCGGCCAACGCCGCGGACTTGATCCGCCGCGCCACGTCCAAGCACCACAGGTGCGCGCCCGTCGTGCACGAGAAGCACACGAGGTCCGGCTGCAATGCACGCGCCTCTTCCGCGGCAAGCGAAGCATGAGGGGCGACGACCACCTGCACGCGGTGGCCGTGTTGCTTCAGCACCGCGGCGAGTTGCGCGACGCCGAGGTACTCGAAGGCCAGGCGTTGGACGAACACCACGCGCGCCACGTCAGCCCTCCCTCGGCGGTTGCCACTGGCCAGTCACGTCCCTCGCTCCAAACATGAAGCTCAGTTCCGCGCGGGCCATCTTAAGGATCCGGGCCAGTCCCGTCGGAGCGCGCATCGCCAACGACAGCAGCTCCTCCACAGCGACCAGCCCACACGCGGCCAGCGCCACGCGATTCCCCATCGCAGCGAAGATGCCCGCGGCCGCGCACGCGGCCAGCACCACGAACGGGGACAGAAAGAAGAACGCGAACTCCATCGGGTACGCCACCAAGCCGAACAGCCCCAGCCGCGGATTCAGCAACGCGGAACGGTGATGCCAATACGCTTGCGCAATGCCCAGCGCCCGGCGGATGGCTTGGCCTCGCCGCGCGGGGCCAGGCAACTGCGGCTCGGTGAACCATGCCCGCGGGCAGACCTTCGCCTTGAACCCCAGCTTGCGCACCTGCACGGGCAAGTCCACGTCGTCGGCCCGCAGCTTCCCGCCGTCAATCTTATCGACCAGCTCTCGGCGCACCAGCATCATGGGCCCGTAGATGGTCGGCGTCGAGTCCAGCCACGAGTAGAAGCGAACCATGAGCATGCGCGCACGGTCGTAAAGCCCATCGCACCGCGTCTGCGCGTCGGCCTCTACGCGAACCATGCGCCGCATGCCGCAAACCGCGCCGATGCCGGCGTCGCGGAACATCTCCACCGCGCGGCCAAGCGCACCGGCCTCAATCGACACATCCGCGTCGGTGATGCAGATGATGTCGCCGTCGATCGCCTCAGCCGCGCATAGGATCGCGTTCCACTTGCCCCGCGGCCGGCAGTTGGCCACGACCTTCGCGCCGGCCGCAGCCGCGAGCGCGGCCGTGTCGTCGGTGGAATGATCGTCGGCAACGACAACCTCCGTGCTTAAGTCCTCCCCGGCCAGCGCCATGCAGTTGGCGACCTTAGCCTCGATCACGCGGGCCTCGTTGTGGCAGGGCACGATGATGGCGACCGAAGTCATGCCTGATGCCGCCCCTCTCGCACGAACGCGGCGAGGAGCCGCGGCATGTGCCGCAGGCCGAACATGAGGTTCACGCCCCACGCGCACTCGTACGTGCAGGCGCATTGCTTCACGTCGATGGACCCGCGTACTGCCTGCGCGGCCGGCGACCGCCAAAGCTTGGAGAAATCGAATCCAAAGTCCCTAACCTGGCCCATGCACCGATCCAGCATCTCGCAGGGGTACACGGAGCCGTTGGCCATCAGCACGCCGCTGAGCTGGCCGGCGTAGCACTCGCCTATGGCCGGCTCGCCGCGCAGCACGCGCAGGATATGCTCGCGCAACAGATGCTTACGCGCGTTGAGCAAGCGCCGGCCAAACACGAAGTTGTCGTACTCGGCCGGCTGATGCCCTGTTGCGACGCGGCGGGCCAACAAGTCGGCCACGGCCCCGTACACCCCCGGATCGATCTCGCTTGCGTCGGGCTCGGCTGTGTCGCCGCGCACCGCGGTCAGGCTGAAGCTTGCCTCCGGCATGAGCTTCATGGCCTTGTCCACGACCTCCAGCGCCCTGGCTTGGTTGCGGTTGCTCAGCGTGAAGTTCGCGTTCAGCGACAACCCTCGCGCCTTCAGTGGCGCCAGGGCGTGGTACGAGCCCATGAGCGCGTCGAACAAGCCCGGCATGCCGCGCAGCGCGTCGTGCGCATCGCCCACCTCGTCCACGGACAGGGAAACGATCAAGTCGGTGCGCGGGCAGTCGGCGAGCATCCGCTCCGCAACCTCGCATAGCGCATCCGGCCGCGACCCATTGCTGACGATGAGCATCGTGCGCACGCGCGCGCGCTGGCCGTAGGCGAGAGCGATCCTGGCCAAGTCGTCTCGCAGCGTGGGCTCGCCGCCGCCAAGGCTCACGTGATAGACGCGCCCGGCCAGGCTCTCCGCCAGCCTCTCAATCTCATCGAGCGCCAGCTCCTCCCCCTGGTACATGCCCAACCGGCGGTCCACAAAGCAATGCGCGCACCGGGCGTTGCACCGCGCGGTCACGAAGTGCACCAGCGACACCGGGGCCGGGCCGCGCTTGCGAAAGAAGGATTGGACAAGTCGGATGCGGTTCACGTCGCGACCCAACGGGCAAAGCGCATGAGCGCGGCCAAGCACAAAAATAGAACCAACCCAGCGGCGCACAGCAAGGATACGCAAGCCCCCCACTTGAGCGACTGAGGCTCGAACGCCATCTGAATGCGGTGCCTTCCACGCGGCACGTCGACCGCTCGGAAGAGTTCGTTCGAGAGATGAACCGCGGCGCGCCGTCCATCCACGACACAGCGCCATCCAGGATAGTAGCTGTCGGCCAACTCGACAAGCCCGGCGTGGGCGAGTGAGCACGCGACCTCGACACGCTCTGGCGGCGAGTCCACTCGCACAAGCTCGACACGGCCCGCGGCCGGCGGCAGCGGGCGAACGCGCGGCAACGGGTCCTCCACGCGCAGCTCCGAGATGTAGAGCCTTGGCGGCCCTTCGATCTTCACCGGCGGCCAGCCCGCTCCCATGTTCGCGGCAAAACGAACCCGTCGCACGCACGCGCGGCGAAGCCTTTCGTTCGCCCGAAGGTCCGCATTGTCTGACTCGAGGGCCCAGCGCCAATCCCGCTGACGCCGTGGAGCGAGCGCATTTTCGCCGGTCGCCGAGTACTCGCCCTTGGGAATGTTGCGATCCGACAAGCCAAGCTCCCTGGCCCATTCGAACGCGGCCGGCGACCGTGCGCCGTACATGATCCAGTTGAGCTTGTTCGTCTGGCGTGTCACATAGCTTCGGCCGGCCCACTCCGCCGGCCGCGTCGCGTACGCGCCGCGCGGCCCTTCGTAGAAGAGTTGGCTCGCGTACGCGAACAGTTCGGCCAGCACAAGAACAACACAGACCGCGCCCAGCGCCCTGGGCCCAGGCCAAGGCCGGAGCGCAGCCGCACACAACGTGACCCCTATGGTGATCGCAAAGAGCGACAGCCCCGCCCAGGGGCCTATCGTCCAGCCGTACGCAGAAAAGGCTCGTGCCTGATATGGATATTCCTGCGACGGCCCAACCTTGCGAACCCACTCGTAGATGCCATCGCGAAGTGGCGACCTAGGGATGCTGCTGTACACCGCGAGGAACATGATGGCCGGGATCAGCCATGTCAGCACTCGAAAACTGGGCTTCAGGCCGCCGACCTGGCTGGCGGTCGCATGCCATCCCAAGCCCCCCAACAGCGCCACGCCGAACGACGCGAGCATCATGAGCTTGTAAGGCGAGTGGAACCGGTTGAAACCCGGCAGCCCGCGCCGGAGCACTTGGTAGAGGCCAAGCTGATCGCCTGTCGCGGCCACGGCAAAAAACGCCACGGCCACAGCAACGAAGAGCACAAGCCGCCTGTGCTTCCGCCCCAGCGAGCGGCCGCAGGCGGCGATGCACGCGCCAGCCGCAAAAAGCAACGGGATCACACCGATGTAGAACGCGCCATGATCGAATTCCGCAACCGCGCCTCCCCAGTGCCGGCCGTAGCCTACGCCTCCAAAGAGGAACGGCACGACGAAGCGCAGCCACTGGAACGCCGGCACGGCCCATTGCGTGGCGAGCGCGTCGTTCACCCCCTTGGCACGAGCCGATTGCATGACCAACTCGGCCGTGGGGAACGCCTGTGCAGAGAAGAGCACAATCGCCACAAGCATCCCGACCGGCAGCACCGCAACGCGACGAAGGCGTGGCAGCCAAGCCGCGGCCGGCCACGTTGCGGCCAACGTGCCGAGCCAAGCCAGCCCCACCGCGAGCCCGGAGTTGTAGGTCGCGTTCAAGTTGCCTGCGGACAACTGGACCGCGAGGAGAACGCCGAGTCCCGCGGCCCAACGCAGGCTCGCGCGCGAGGTGGCTTCGAGCGCCACGAGCACGGCCAAAGGCATCCAAGCGCACGACGCCAACTCCGGCGGCGACTCGACGCGCGTCAGCATCCAGCCCCCGAACCCGAACGCCGCGCCAGCTATCGCCGCGGCCGAAGGACAGCACCTCAACCGCCGACAGAGCGCGTACATTCCCACGCAGGCAAGCAAGAGGTGAGCGCAGGTGAAAACCACCAGAGCGGTGGGGAATTCCCATGGCAGGAAAATCAGGCTTCCCGGATAAAAGCAAGCGCTCTGTGGATTCGCGAGCGCGGCTTCCCCCATGAAGTTCAACGGGTTCCACAGCGGCAGCCGGCCGGCCCGCATGGCCTCGGCCTCGAACCAGCGCCAGGGCTGATGCACCGCGGTCAGATCGCGGCCAATGAGCGCTTGGCCTTGGAAGATGGAGCGCCTGAACAGAATGAGAAGGAACGCGGCGCATGCGAGTGCGAAGCCTACGCCCGCATGCATGATTGGTAGCCTCGCCCGCCAGGGCGAGGGCCGGCGCGCAACACACCCGACCCCGCCCGCATGCTGGCGCATGCGGCTACATGCGCCGCGCGCGGTCACGAGCTTGCTCGGCTTGTCTTCACTCGCCAGCGGCATGGTCGGTCGCGGCTCTCTCTGCTAGCAGCCCAAGCGCGGCCCGCGCCACCTCATCCACTTCAATCGCCTGCATGCAGCGGTTGTCGCCCCGGCATTCGGTCGTCTTCACGTTGTACGCGCTCAAGCACGGGCTGCAATAGAAATGCTTATAGAACACAACGGCCCGATCACCCAAGGGCCCATAAAAGGCAGGCGTCTCTGGGCCGAAGAACGACACGGTCCGCGTGCCCACGAGGCAGGCCATGTGCAGGGGACCACTGTCATTCGTGATGAAAAGGTCGCACCGCTCGAAGAACGGCAGCAGCTCCTCGACGCTGAGTTGGCCTGCGAGGTTGGACGCCCATTCGCCGCATTGCTCGACAATGGTCTCCACGTAAGGCCGCTCCTCTTGGCCGCCAATGAAACAAAAGCCGGCGCCGGGCTCTGCCTCGCGCAAGCGCTTCGCCAGCTCCACAAAACGATCCGCCGGCCAGCGCCGCTCGAAGGACAGTTCGCTGGCGTTGGGGTTCATGGCGATGAGCCGCGACCCGGGCAGGCGCTCGGCCAGCTTGGCGACTCGGCTACGCGCCTCCTCAGAAATGCGCAGCGCGGCCCGGCTCGGCCAAAGGTCGGTTGCGCGGTCGTCGTCCAACTCGCACCCCACTGCCTCGGCCATGGCAAAGTACGCGCGGGTAATGTGCCGGTGCTGGTTCATGTACACCGGATGGGTGAGCAAGTCCCCGCGCCAAAGCGAGCGCAACTGAAATCCCACGCGAATGCGCGCGCCGCTGAGGTACGTGACGATGGTCGAGAACTTGGAGAAGAACTCCAGGTCCACGGCCACGTCGAGCCGCTTGGCGCGCAGACGCCATAGCGCGGCGATCACGCCCGAGATGAACCCACCGAAGCCCCGCGTGCGCAACGCCAGCACTTCATCCACGCACGTGAGCAACTCGCCGAACTCGCGGTTGCACTCAAACGTGAGCAGCGTGATCTTGGCGGCCGGGAACTGCTTGCGCAGGGCTTGCATCATCGGGGTTGCAAGCAAGATGCTGCCCATGCCGAAGTACTTGGTGACGAGGATCTGCTCCACCGGCCCCACGTCCTTGGGCCGTCCGCGGAACAGGCGCGCGAAGCGATGGAACGCGTCCAAGACCACGCAAATCACCAGGCCGACCCGGTGATCGAGAGCCTTCATGGTGTCGATCTTCATGGGCGTGTCGCAGGCAGGTGGGCTCGCCCCCCCAAAGCGACGAATATACTGCAATGCCCCCGGGCGGTCAACGCGGCCGCCAACCGACCGCGGCTTGACTCGCGCGGGAATATGCCTAGGATTCGCTGTACTCCAGCCCGCTCTTAGCGCCTTATCCGTAAGGAACCGCGACAAAAAACAAGAAGCTGGAGCGGAATGCCTTCGCATTCCGCTCCTTGCATTGCCGTACGGTGAAGACGGAAGGCGATCCCGAGGCTTCGGGACCGCCCGTCGGAACGCGAAGGCGTTCCGCTCCTGGGTTGCGGGCGAAGCCCGCCTTGTAGAGAGTTGAAAATGCCGTTCCTGGGAGAAGCTAGCCGTGCGCCAGGGCCTGACGCCCCAGCCGCGCACCATGCAGCATCGAGCCGGCTCAAGGTGGCATTCGTGGCGGCCTTCCTCGTTCTGGGCGCGGCGGGCATGGCCACCGTTTACTCACGCCGGCTCAACTATCCGCCCATCCGCAGCGACGGCTTCGGCTACTACCTCTACTTGCCCGCGGCCTTCATCCATCACGACCTCACCCTCCGCGCCTCAGCCCGCGATCTGTTCGATGGCGAGTTGCCCACGTGGACGGGTGCAACGAGGCAGGGCCCTAACGGAGAGTATCTGCTCCAGTTCACGATGGGCGTCGCCATCATGGAGCTGCCCTTCTTCGCGTTGGCCTATGGCATCGCCGCGCCCCAAGGCCTGCACAAGCATGGGTTCGCCATGCCGTTTCAGTACTCGATTGCCAGCGCGGGACTCGTGTACTCGGCGCTGGGTATGTGGCTGCTGTGGGGTCTGCTGGAGAGGCGCTTCCGCAGGGGCTCCGTGCTCGTCGCCATGGTCGGCGTCACCTACGGCACCAACCTGTTTCACTACTCGACGTACGACAGCACGTTCAGCCACGCCTTTTCATTCTTCCTCTTTGCCGCGTTCCTCGTTGCCATCGAGCGCCTGTACGGCCATCCCTCCTGGGGGCGCTTTCTCACCGTGGGGCTCGTCGCAGGGCTCATCGTTCTGGTGCGGCCTCCCAACGCGCTCTGGGTGCTCTGCGCCGCGCTATACGGGCTCACGAGCCGGGCCGCGCTCTCGGCCCGGATTCGCTTCGCGCGTGAGCATTGGCGCAAGTTGGCTGCAGCCGCGAGCGCGGCCGCGGCCTTGCTCGCGCTTCAAGCCGGCTATTGGCTGTACATCACTGGGCGCCCCGTCGTGTTCCCGTATGCGCGCGACTGGTTCGACTTTGCGAATCCTCACTTCTTCGGTGTGCTCTTCAGTGTGCGGAAGGGTCTGTTCTTCTGGTCGCCGGTGCTGTTGCTGGCCTGCGCCGGCCTGCCGCTCCTGTGGCGCCGTGCACCTGAGTTCGTGGCGCCCCTCGCGCTCTACTTGCCCGCGCACGCCTACGTGGTCGCAAGCTGGAGCGACTGGTCCTACGGCGGGTCGTTCGGCCACCGCGCGTTCACCGAAGTGGCGCCCGCGTTCGCTCTTGGGCTGGCGGCCCTGTGCGAAGCCCGGCGCGGCAAGGCCTGGTTTCGCTCTGTGGCCGCGGCCACGGCTGTGCTGACCGCGTGGTCTTGTTGGCTTATGATTCAGTACTGGCTCGGTACCATTCCCTACGACGGCGCGACGTGGTCGCAAGTCGCGGCCGCTTTCGGCCTGTAACAAGAGGACGTGTTGCCATGGACGTAGTCAAACTCGGACTCATCGGCATGGGCGAATGGCCCAAAGAGGCCTACCTGCCAATCCTCAAGGAACTCGACGCCGCCGAAGTCGTCGCGGTCGCGGCGCGCAGTGACGCGACGCGTCAACTCGCGCGGCAGGAGTTCGGCGAGCAAATCGCCACGTATCCCAGCTACCGCGAACTCCTCCATGACGATGCCATCGACGCGGTCATGGTTGCGCTGCCCAATGACCTGCACGCGGCCGGCATCGAGGCCGCGATCGCGTCGGGCAAGCACGTATTCTACGAGCCGCCCATTGGGCACACGCAAGAGGAAATCCACCGCATACTCGCCACGATGGAAGCGACGGACGCAGTCGTGCAAACCGACCTGGAGCTTCACTACCTGCCCGTTGTGCGTCGCCTGCGTGATCTCCTGGCATCGACTGCCATTGGCGAGCCCCTCATGGCTGAGGCGCGCCTATGGGCGAACTGGGGATACGGCGGGGGCAAGTGGAACCAGAACCCCGAAGCCGAGGGGTTCTTCCCTTGGCTGGGCTGCTGGTATCTGGACCTGCTCGACTGCGTTTTCGGCGCTCCCCCTACGAGCGCCAAGGTGGCAGGCGGGTACGCGATGAACGGCCGGCTCATGGATCACGGCTGGGCGACGCTCGACTATGGCAGCAACCGCATAGGCCAGTTCGAGTTCAGCTTGGTGGCCGTGGACGGCTTGAGCGTGAGCGTGCACGTGCTTGGCTCAAAAGGCGAGGCTCACGCGGAACTCACGGATGGGTCACTTCGATGGCGAGACGAGGCGGCCGAGTGGCGAGAGGAGACTCACGACTGCTCGCGGCCCATGCACGGGTTCGTGGGGATGCGAGAGTCGATCACAGGGTTCGTCCAGGCGATCCAAGCAGGAACGGAAGCGGAGGCAGGCCTCGCCGTCGCGAGGCGCGTGCATGAGGCGATGCTCATGTGCCATGGGGCTGAGGCAAGAGCCAGAACTGCGCAGTAGAACAGAAGGGGACCGTCCACGAGGGACAGTCCCCTAAGCCTACTTCCGCTCGACCATCTTCTCCCGCTCCGGGCCGAACGAGACCATGCTGATGCGCACGCCGATCAGCTCCTCCAGCCGGTCCACGTACGCCTTGAGCGCGTCGGGCATGCCGTCATAGGACTCGGTGGCATCGAGGCTGCACTTCCAGCCCGGCAGCTCCTCATACACCGGCGTGCACTTGGGCAGCCGAGCCGGGAACGGGAATACGTCCGTCCGCTCGCCGTTGACCTCATACGCGGTGCACACGCTGATCGTGTCGAGGATGCCGAGCACGTCCACGAGCGTGAGCACGACCTCGGTGGCGCCCGTCACCTGGCAGCCATAGCGCGACGCGACCGCGTCGAACCAACCGATGCGCCTGGGCCGGCCGGTGGACGCGCCATACTCGCCGCCTTCCTCGCGGATCGCGTGGGCCACGTCGCCATCCAGCTCCGTCACGAACGGCCCCTCGCCCACGCACGTGGAGTAGGCCTTCATGACGCCCACGATCCGCTTGATCGCGTACGGCGGGATGCCAGCACCGACCGATGCAAAGCCGGGCACGGGGCACGACGACGTGGTGTAGGGGTAGATGCCCCAGTCCAAGTCGCGCAGCGCACCAAGCTGGCCTTCGAGCAGCACGCTCTCGTCATTGGCCACCGCGTCGAGCGTGAGGGGAAGCGTGTCGCATATGTGCGGCTTCATGCGCTCAACGTAGGGCGCCAACTCCTCCGCCACGGTCGCCGGCGGCTGAAGCTGCTTCTGGTAGAGCCCATCGAAAATGCCCTGCTTCACGTCGTAGAGGCGTTCGAGCTTGGCCATGAGAGTGGCGTCGTCCAGCAGGTCGCCGATCTGGAGGCCGATCTTGAGGCACTTGTCCGCGTACACGGGCGCGATGCCGCGCTTGGTCGACCCGAACTTGCGATCCTTGAGCCTGGCCTCCTCGGCTTGGTCTTGCGCCACGTGCCAAGGCAGCACGACGTGCGCGCGGCTGCTCACGCGCAGGCCGGAGGTGTCGACCCCCGCCTTGGCCAACTCATCGAGTTCCTCCACGAGGGCCGCGGGGTTGACGACTGCGCCGGTGCCGATGATGTTGACGACGCCTTGCCGGAAGATGCCAGAGGGGATCAGGTGGAGGGCGAACTTGCCCATGTGGTTGACGACGGTGTGGCCCGCGTTGTTGCCGCCTTGGTAGCGAACGACCATGTCGGCGGTCTCCGCGAGGGCATCGACCACTCGCCCTTTGCCCTCGTCCCCCCAATTGATCCCGGCCACGGCAGTGACTGGCATGTCCCGACTCCTTCCGGTGAACGGCGTTCCGCACGCGAAACAAGCCCGATAGCGACAGCGCACCCCCAAGGGCGCGTGTGCCCGGGCTTTGGCGTGCAGTGGCAAACCGAAGGATTATGCCACGAGATCGCGCGGCTGTCAAACATGGATTGCGGGCAGGGGCGAGGGAGAGAGTCGCGCGGCCCTCTCGCGGCAAAGCGGGCTGCGCCCGCAACTCCGGAGCGGATCTCGAAGCCTCGGGACCACCTTCCGCCATTATCGTACGGCTGTCCCAGCACCGGAGTGCGAAGGCATTCCGCTCCAGCTCGCGCGAATCGTGAGCGCGCCGCCGGCAATCGCCCACATTGACCCCTCCTGGCCTCGCTGATATCATGTCTTCGCTGAGGGGATTGTAGCCACCCATGCTGATGACGCCGGAGCGAGCATCCATGCCCCAGGCCAAGCTATTCGTCTGTTTCACTCTTGACGGCCCACCTGCCGCCTCTAGGTCAAGCTACCCTACGCCCACGAACTGGGAGTTCGCCACGGCATCCATGCGGGGCTTTGTCGACGCAGTCGCCACGGCCGGGCTGAAGACGACGTTGTTCGTCGCGTCCGACGTCTGCAAACGCGCCACGGACGACCTCATGGCGATTGCCGATGCCGGCGCGGAGCTGGGGCTGCTGACCGACCCGCGTTTCGAGGGGTACAAGGGCTTCTTGGGCAGCTATCGCATCGACCAGCAGAAGGAGATCATCGGCCTCGGTGTTGAGACCTTCAAGGACCGGCTCGGCCGCGACCCGGAGTCGTTCCGATCCGGCGAATTCTCAGCAAGCCGCGACACGCTCATCGCTCTATGCGAACTCATGTTCCGGCAATGCAGCCTCTCCCTGCCCGAGCGATACGCGCTGTCCCGTTACTCGAACTGGCGCGGCGCGTATCCGTTTGCCCACCACGTGGACCCGTTGGACATGAAGCTGCCTGGCACGCTCGAACTGTACGAGACGCCTGTCACGTCCGACTTCGACAAGACCACCCTCAACGGCCAGCATGACTTCACACCGATCTTCTTGAGCCCTGAGCAGCCCGACATCCAAGATCACGTGGACGCGCTCCTCGCGAACCACTTGGCGCGCATGGAGCGCGACGGGGTGCACATGCGGACGCTCACCTGCACCGCGACCACCTGCGCGGACTACAGGGCGCCGGACACTGACGCAAGCAAGGCCCTCAGCCAGATCATTGACGCGATCCGCCGCGCGGCGGATAACAACGGCATGGAGCTGGCGCCGGCCACGTTGGCCGAGATCCACGAGGAAGCCGATCGTCTTTACCGCATGGGGAAGCGCTCGTGAGCAGCCCACTGGCAACACGGCTTTGCGGCGTCGAGTTGCGCAATCCAATCGTGGTTGCATCGGGGATCCTGGGCACGACGGTCGCGTGCATGAAGCGCGCGGTGGACATGGGCGCGGGCGCGGTCACGACCAAGTCGATCACACGCGACGCGCGAACGGGCCACCCGAACCCCACGGTCATCACGTTCGAGGGGGGGATGATGAACGCGGTGGGCATCTCGAACCCCGGCGCCGACGCCGTTGCGGAGCACCTGCACGACATTGCCGACGTGGGCGCGCCGGTCATCGCCAGCGCGGCCGGCAGCAGCGTGGACGATTTCTGCTACGTCGTGGAACGTCTTGCCCAGCTCCCGTTCGCCGGCATTGAACTGGCCCTCTCCTGCCCGCACACGCCGGGGTTTGGCACCGAAGAGGGCATGTCCAGCCCGCCGAAGGTGCGGGAAGTCGTCCAGGCCGTACGCCGGCTCACGGCCTTGCCGGTATTCGCCAAGCTCTCGCCCAACGAGCCTAGGCTTGGGGACGCCGCGCTCGCGGCCGTGGAGGCTGGCGCGGATGGAATCACCGCGGTCAACACGATGGGGCCGGGCATGATCATCGACATCGACACGGCCACGCCGGTGCTCGGCTACGGCATGGGCGGGGTCAGCGGCCCGGCG
>JAJRTI010000386.1 GCA_024278415.1 Planctomycetota bacterium
TGAGATGCCTGAGTTGCCACGACGGCACCGTCGGCCCGGATGCCTCCTTCCGCGTGGGGCGCCGCAAATCCGTGGATTTATCCAAGAGCCATCCCATCGGTGTGCGCTATCCAGTGAACGGCGTGGGCCGTCGAGGCCAATCTCGATACAAGTCGATTTCGCTTCTCGACAAACGCATCCGTCTGTTCGATGGCAAAGTCGGCTGTGGCAGTTGCCACAACCCGTATTCGCGAGGCAAGCTGTTCCTCGTCATCGACAATAACCGTAGCCGGCTCTGCCGCGCTTGCCATAAGATATAACATTACTGCACTGCATAGAGGCGAGGTCATGGAACAAAAACGCGTTGCCAGGCGCTACTTTGTGAGACGCAGGTTCCAGGGGTGGTTCATCGCCGCCTTCTGCATCCTCGTCTGCGCGGGCGGCGCCGCCGCGGCCGTAGTGACCGGCTTCGCGGTGAACGAAGCCCTCGGACGGGCCATGTACCGCTCCCACTACTTCGAACAGTCCACGGGAGCCATCGTCATGCCCGTGCTGATCAAAGTCAACGCCATCGCGGCGCTGGTCGTGATCGTGGGCGAAGTCGGCCTCGCCGCGTGGGTCTTCTCCCGTGCGTCAAAGGCCGTGGACAGGCTCTGCGCACGGTTTGCCCAGTGGCAAGCCCACGTCGAGCAGGGCACGACCGAAGCGGCGCCGGGAGAACCGGAGAGCGCAGCCGACTCCCGTGCTCAGGATTGGATCGGCGACCTGGAGCAAGCTATCTGCGTCGCCAACGAGGCGCTTCACGAAACCTACCACGAGGCCGCGGCCGCGGCCAAACAGGCCGCCACGGCCGCAGACCGGCTTCATGCCCGTCTATGCTCCGGAGCCCCTAGCGAAGCGGACGATCCCGATCTGGACGCTCTGTCAAACAGCCTCGCCGACATCAGCGAGCACCTGACCCAGCACACGCGGGAAACCGATGCTTAACTGCCGCCTACCGGACACGAACGCCGCCTGCCACGGCCGATACGGCCGCTCGGCATGGGCGCTGGGGCTCGTGCTGTTGGCGACGGGCTGCGCAACCACGCCACAACACCCCTGGCAGGCCACGTCCGAGGAGATCGTCTGGCCTCTCCCGCCCAGCCCGCCGCGCATACGTTACGAGGGATCCATCGCCACCGGCCAGTTGCTCAAGTTCAGGAAAGGCTTCTTGTCATGGATGCTCGATACGTTCGCGGGCAAACCCGAGGTCGGGTTGCGCGTCCCCCATGGCCTAGCGACGGACACCGAGCTTCTGGTGATCGCCGACTCTGCAAGCGGCAGCCTGCACATGTTTGACTTGCGCCATCGGCGCTACCGCCAAGTCGAGTCGGCCGGCAAGGTGCGCCTCCGATGCCCGATTGGCGTCGCCCTCGACGGCCAAGGCGGAGTGTTCGTCACCGATTCCGCCCTTGCGCGGGTCTTCCATCTGTCCCGAAAGGGCAAACTGCTCGGCGAAATCCAGGGCCCGTTCCTGCGCCCCACGGGCCTCGCATACGACCAAGTTCGCGGCCAACTGCACGTGGTGGATACCGGAGCCCACGTGGTGCTCACGTTCGAGCAGGGCCCCCGCGGCTTCACCCAGACGCGAGTGCTTGGCAAGCGCGGCGAAACCCTCGGCATGTTTAACTTCCCCACACACATCGCCCTCGACGCCCAGGCGAACCTATACGTTTCCGACTCGCTCAACTTCCGCATCCAGACCTTCAATGCCGACGGCAGGCGCATCGGCACGTTCGGACAAGTGGGAGATGGAGTGGGCGATTTCGCCAAACCCAAAGGCGTGGCCGTCGACAAGCACGGCCACGTGTACGTTGTGGATTCGCTGTTTGACGTAGTGCAGATATTCGACCAGAAAGGCCGGTTCCTGCTCAGCTTCGGCGGCAGCGGCCGAGCTGGCGGGAGCCTCTGGCTGCCCACCGGTATCTGTACGGATGAAGAGGATAGGATCTATGTGGCTGATTCAGGCAACCAACGCGTTCAAGTGTTTCGGCTGTTGCCGCAGAGCAACTAGGCTTGCGATGGCCAGCGCTGGGATAGTGCTGTGCCTGGGGCCTGGCCTGCTCCGCGCCGCGGGCAATCAAAGCATTGTCAACACGAAACACAACCTCTCGGTCAGCGGCCCTGGTCCCATCAAGTCGCCGACCGAGACCCGGATCTGCATCTTCTGCCACACGCCGCACAATGCACAGCCCGCCGCACCGCTGTGGAACCGGGAGCTTAGCGCAGTCTCGCACTACGAAATGCCCTGGAGCCCCACGATGCAGGCGTACTCGTCCTCCGTGTCGGCGCCCCAGCCCGATGGAGCCTCCAAGCTCTGTCTGAGTTGCCACGATGGCACTATCGCCTTGGGCTCGGTGCTCAGCCGCAGCGAACCGATTCCGATCTCCGGCGGCCCGACCATTCCGCCTACGTCGAAGGGCTATCTTGGCACAGACCTCTCGGGCGGCCACCCCCTCTCCTTTGTGTACGACGACGCCTTGGCCTTGGCCAACAACGCGGCCGGCGATATGACGCTGCGCCTGCCGTCAACTCTCAACGACCCAGACGTGAAACTCGACAAACAAGGCAAGGTGCAGTGCACCACCTGCCACGATCCACACGACGATGGCAACTACGGATCAGGCGGCGTGCCTCATTTCTATGTGAAACCGGACTGGAGTGCAGTGTGTTTCACCTGCCACGATCAATGAGACGCCGTCGCCCATGCGCCGCCGGGTTGGCGCTCTTGGCCTTCGTGATCGTCGCCCCCCGCGGCGGGCTCTGCCAGTCCGGCGCGTTCAGCGGCAGCGCGCACGGCAACCGCTCACTGCTGCCCATGGGCTGCAAGACTTGCCACGTGGGCCACGGCATCCCCCAAAGCAGGATGATGGACAATACCGTGCCTGCCGTATGCGTCAAATGCCACGGAGATGCAACGGGACGAGCCGCCGCGCGCAGCGAAGGCATACTCATCAACTCAGACCACCTCAAGAACGTCGAAGCCGAATTCCTCAAGACGTCGAGACACCCGGTGAATACCACGGGGGCCGGCGTGTCAACCATCTCCTGCACCGACTGCCACCCGCCCCACTGGATCCTCACCGCAGCCAACGGCGGCGTGCAAGGCGGTTCTGGCACGGATGTCAAACGGCTCGTGAACTCGCGCGGCCAGTCGCAGCCCGAATACGAACTCTGCTACAAGTGCCATGGCTCCACTCCACCCATTGGCACGGCCGCGGTGAACATCAAGCGGCTCTTCCTCACCTCCAACCCGTCGTTCCATCCCGTACAGACCACGGGCCGCAATAGCGACGTGCCCAGCCTCATCAGCCCTCTCACCGAGCAGAGCATCATCTCCTGCACGGACTGCCACGGCAGCGACCAAGCAAGCGGACCACGCGGCCCTCACGGCTCCATCTACAGCCCCATCCTGAAGGCGCACTACGAGACTGACAGTGGGAAACCGGAGAGCAGCTACCAGTACGAACTCTGCTACCGATGCCACAGCCAGTCATCCATACTGGGCGACCAGAGCTTCAGCAAACACAGAAGGCATATCGAAGGCACGAATGCGTCGTGCTTCGCTTGCCACAACGCCCACGGCAGTACGGAGTACACGCATCTAATTGATTTCGACGAAAATGTCGTATTCGCCAACAGAATGGGCCAACTCTGGTTCCGAGACAACGGTTACAGGAGCGGCTCGTGTAGCCTGCTCTGCCACGGCAAGAATCACAAGAACAAGCGTTACTGACCAGAGGAGCAACATTCCGTGAGCCTTTCTTCTGACACCCCAGGCTGGCGCCGCACCGCACTGGGCCTCGCGGCAGCCTGCGGCATGCTGTTCGCCGCATGTGGGCCAAAGGAGCCAACCCCGTCGCCAGCGTCGAACTCGGCTCCCAGCGCGGGCAAGCCCAGACAGACTCTATCGGCCGCCCAGCGCGCGCAGCACATCGCCAAAACGGAAGCCGCGCTGAAGAAACAGATTCTCCTTAACCCAAACGACGTAAAAGCGCACCTGGCGCTCGGCAACTTGTACTACGATACCAACCGCCCCCATCTGGCGGTGGCCGAGTACCAGATCGTGCTCAAGACGGCCCCCTGCGACCCCAACGTGCGCACCGACCTGGGCACGTGCTACAAACACATGAACCAATGGGACAAGGCGCGCGCCCAGTACGAGCAAGTGATCAAGAAGCACCCCAACCACATCATGGCCACGTTCAATCTGGCGGTGGTGCTCGAACACCAAGGAGACTTGCGGCACGCTGCGGAGCTGTGGGAGCGCGCGGCCTTCCTCAACCCCGATTCGCACGTGGCCACTGTCGCGCTCAAGTACGCCACCTCCGCGCGTAAGGCCGCAGCCAAACGCAAGTCAGCCAACGCCAAGCCAGGCGCCAGCACGCCCCGCACCTCCCCCACCACACCAGTTGCAGACTAACTATTGACATGAAAGCCGCCGACAAACACGTATTCATCCTGGCCGCCCTGCTCTGCGCGTGCGCGCTGGCGCGGCCCGCGGCCGCGGCCGATGCCCCTAAAGTGCTCAAGCCCGACCAGTTCTGCAACAGTAAAGGATGCCATCCGGACATCACGGAAGAGAAGTACATTCACGGCCCTATCAACGTCGGTGAATGCAAGAAGTGCCACAAGCCACAGGGGGATAAGCACGAGTTCACCACGGCCAGCACGAGCACAAAGATGTGCACCCAATGCCACGAGCAACTCAAGATGAAAAAAGTCGTGCACAAGGCGTTTGAGGAGGGGGGCTGCATCGCATGCCACGACCCCCACCAAGGCGAAAGCAAAATGTTCCTCACAGCGAGTGGCTCGGAACTGTGCGAGGACTGCCACGACGAGTTGGTCGAGAAGGCCCAAGAGGCCACGACGGTCCACAAGGCCGTGCTCGACGAGAAAAGAGCGTGCCTCACTTGCCACAACCCTCACACCAGCGACTACCCCAAGCTGCTCGCGGCGCCGGTAATGGACGTCTGCCTCAATTGCCATGACAAGAAGATCAAGACCGAATACCGCACACTGCCGGATCTGAAAAGCTTCCTGGCTTCGAAAAAGTTCGTGCACGGACCGATCAAGGAGGGCAAGTGCGGCGACTGCCACTTGGTCCACGGCAGCGCGTACTTCGCCATGCTCAAGGCCGAATACCCCGCAACGTTCTACGCACCCTTCAGCCCCGGCATATACGCACTGTGCTGGCTGTGCCACAAGGAGACACGGGTCGAAGAACAGCACACGATGAAGCTGACGAATTTCCGAAATGGCGACAGGAACCTCCACTACCTTCACGTCAACAAGAAGATCAAGGGCCGCACGTGCCGGGCCTGTCACGCGACGCACGCCAGCAACACCGCTCTCCACATCCGCAAGTCCGTGCCTTTCGGCAGCAGCGGCTGGGCCATCCCCATCCGGTATACCAAGACCAAGAACGGCGGCACGTGCGCCTCCGGATGCCACCGGCCCAAGACCTACGACCGAGAGAACCCTGTCCAGTACGATACGGAGTGATCCCCGGCCATGATTGACATCTCCCGACTCCTCTGTGGCTCCACTTCAGCATCCGAGCATCTTCGCTACCGGCCCGACGTCCAGATCGACCGCAAGCCGGTCATCGTCTGGAACTCCACCAACCAGTGCAACCTGCGCTGCGCGCACTGCTATGCCCACGCACAACAATGCCCCTCTGCGGACGAGTTCTCCACCGAAGAAGCCCGCGCGCTCATCAACGACGTGGCCGCATACGGGTCGCCCGTCATGCTCTTCTCCGGCGGCGAGCCCACCCTACGAAGCGACCTCGTCGACCTCGGCGCCTACGCGGTGGATAGGGGCATGCGAGCCGTCATCTCCACCAACGGCACGTTGATCTCTCCGCAACTCGCCCGGGCAATCAAGCAGGCAGACTTCAGCTACGTCGGCGTCAGCCTCGATGGCCGCCCGGAAACCAACGACAAATTCCGAGGCGCACCGGGCGCCTACGAGCGCGCTCTGACTGGCATACGCAACTGCCTCGACGCCGGCGTCAAAGTCGGCCTGCGGTTCACCATCAGCCGGCGCAACGCCCAGGACATCGAGGCAATCTTCGACTTGCTTGAGGAGGAGAGTATCCCCCGCTGCTGCATCTACCATCTCGTCTATGCCGGCCGCGGCAGCAGCCTGATGTCTGAAGACCAATCGCATGAAGAAGCTCGGCAGAGCCTGGACACCATCTTCCGGCGCACGCAACAGATGTTCCAAGCCGGCTCGCCCCGGGAAATCCTGACCGTCGACAACCATGCCGACGGCCCGTATTTGTATCTGACACTTCAGCGAGAAGACCCGCAACGCGCGGAAAAGGTTCTGGAGCTGCTCCGCTGGAATGGAGGCAACAGCTCCGGCATCGGCATCGCCTGTGTCGACCACCGCGGCGACGTGCATCCGGACCAATTCTGGTCGCACTACACGCTTGGCAACGTGCGCGAGAGGCCCTTCTCGGAGATCTGGTCGGACGAGAGCGATCCCGTCCTCCATGGGCTTCGGCATAGGAAAGACCTGATCAAGGGTCGGTGTGCAGCTTGCCGGTTCTTCGACGTGTGCAATGGTAATATGCGCGTGCGCGCCGAAGCTGCACTCGGCGACCTCTGGGCCTCCGCGCCGGCCTGCTATCTTACGGACGAAGAGATTGGAATCGCATAACACCCCGCCCCCGCCCCTCCGGATCGTGTTCTGGGAGACCACCTCCGCCTGCAACCTCAGGTGCATCCACTGCCGCGCCACGGCTAGCCCTGAGCCCGCTGCAGGCGAAATCACCTCGGAAGAGGGCCTCGCGTTCATCGACGCCCTGGCCGAGTTCGCGTCGCCGATCCTGATCCTCAGTGGCGGCGAGCCGCTCGTGCGGCCCGACATCTTCGAACTCGCAAAACACGCCACCGACGCCGGCCTCCGCACCGCCCTGGCCACCAACGGCACCCTTCTCACCCGCGACCTGGCCCGCCAGGTCAAACAGGCCGGTATTCGCCGCGTGAGCGTGAGCCTCGACGGCCCCACCCCGGAGATCCACGACGCGTTCCGCGGCATCCATGGCGCCTTCGACGCCGCGCTCACGGGCCTGCGGCATCTCCGCGATGCGGGTGTGCCCTTCCAGATCAACATGACCGTGGCCCAACACAACATGGGCTGCCTCGACGCGGTCCTGGCGACGGCCAAGGAGCTGGGAGCCATCGCCGTTCATCTGTTCCTCCTCGTGCCCGTGGGCTGCGGACTCGAGATCGCCGAGGAGCAAATGATCACTCCAGACGAGTACGAGCGCGTTTTGCATTGGGCCTGCGACCGCATGCAAGACGACTCGATCGAGCTGAAGGTCACCTGCGCACCACACTACTTCCGGGTCATGCGCCAGCGGGGGGCTCTGCCCAAGCCGAAACCAAGCGCCCCACATGGCGGACACCCGCACGGCATGACCGCCACGACAAAGGGCTGCCTGGGTGGCCAGACCGTGTGCTTTGTGTCCTCCACGGGCGACGTCTTCCCCTGCGGCTATCTGCCGGTGAGCGCCGGCAACATTCGCCAGACGCCAATCCGACACATCTGGGAGCAGGCGGAGCCCTTCAAATGTCTCCGCGATCCAGGGCAGCTCAAGGGCAAATGCGGCCAGTGCGAGTATCGGCGCATCTGCGGCGGATGCCGGGCCAGAGCTTATGCGGCCTCCGGGGACTTCCTCGAAGCCGAGCCCTACTGCGTGTACACACCCAAGGCCGGAGCATGAACGCCCCCCATGCGCCTTCGGCGCTCAAAGGCCGTGCGGGGGCTTGCTCCACGCGCACAGAAAGACGATCGACTATGCACAGAGGGCTGACCTCCGGTGCGCCCACAGCAATCGTGATTGCTGCCGCAATCCTGGCGGCGACCGCGCACGCCGCTGGCCTCCCGCCACTCCACCAAGCCGCCAAACTGAATGATACTCAAGGGATCCAGGAGGCTCTTGACGAGGGCGCCGACATCAATGGCAAATACAAGGGCGAAACCGCACTGCACGTGGCGGCTCGAGGTGGCCACGAGGAGGCCGTCCAATTCCTGATAGCCAAGGGCGCCCAACTGAACGCCACTGACCGATACGGCCGGACGCCCCTCCATGTCGCGGCATGGAAAGGCCATGACAAGCTTGTGGATCTACTTGCCCGCAGCGCGGCCGACGCCAACGCGCAAGACAAGAGGGGCGCAACGCCGCTGCATCTGGCCGCCACCCGCGGCCACGTCGAGGTCGCCAAGCTCCTCCTGGCCAAGGGCGCCAAGTGCGACGCGGTGGATGCACTGGGCAAGACACCCCTCCACGTCGCCGCAGAACATGGGCAGCAAGCGGTGGCGCAACTGCTGCTGAATAGCGGGGCCAAAGTCGGGCTGAAGCAGGAGTTCGGACGGACCCCTCTGCACTATGCGGCCCGAGGAGGCTACACCCAACTGGCGGCTCTGCTCCTCGATAAAGGAGCCGCAATCGATCCGCGCGACCGGTCGGGTTTCACCCCCCTTCACTATGCGGCGCGGGAAGGCCATCTGGAGACGGCGCAACTGCTCGTCGAGAAGGGAGCCGACGTTCGCGCCAAACAGAAGTTTGGCTGGACGCCTCTGCATTGCGCCGCGCGCGCGGGCCACGCCGACATCGCCGCGCTACTGTTGGCCCATGGCGCGCCCATTGATGCCAAGCAGAACCAAGGCAGAACGCCCCTACACTGTGCCGCAAGGGAAGGGCGCCAGGATGTAGTGCGGCTCCTGCTGGCCAAGGGCGCGAATGCTGACGCACGATCGCAAGACGGCAAGACGCCGCTGATGATCGCGGCCGAGCATGGCCAGCGAGACACGGCCGAACTCATGCTGGCCACCGGGCCCGATGTGGACGCCAAGCGAACCGACGGCTGGACCCGCCTGCACTGGGCTGCCTGTTTCGGGCTCGACGAGGAGGTGCGAACGCTCTTGGCCAAGGGAGCGAATGCCAACGCGAAGACAGACAGGGGCTCGACACCGCTCCATCTGGCCTCGGAGTATGGCCGGCAAGCCGTGGCAAAGTTGCTGCTCGCCGGGGGCGCCCATGTCGACGCTCGCGATCTCGATGGCATGACCCCCCTCCACCTGGCGGCCCAGTCGGGTGAGCATGACGTTGCCGCGGTCCTACTCAGCAAGGCCGCACGCTGTGACGCCAAGGACCGGCAGGGCTCGACACCGCTCCATCTGGCGAGCAGGTTTGGCAACGACGAGACCGCGGCCTTGCTTATTGCCCAGGGGAGTGACGTGAACGCCCGAGATTCCCAGGGCATGACCCCCTTGCACGAAGCGGCGAAAAACGGCCGCCTCAAGGCAGCGGAACTCATCATGGGAAAAGGAGCGCTCATTGATGCCACAGATCAGAACGGCATGACTCCGCTGTACATGGCGGCCCAGTTCGGGCACAAAGACATCGTCAAAAAGCTATTGGACCATGGGGCCAAAGTCGACGTGAGGGCAAACGATGGCTCGACCCCGTTGCACGCAGCCGTCGAGTACAGCCACGAAGACGTCGCACTGCTGCTGGTGGCCCACGGGGCCGATGTCAACGCCAAGAGGAAGGACCAACTCTCGCCTCTCGACTTGGCGCGAAAACAAAGGCGGGGCGACCTCGCCGAACGTCTCGAGCACCAAACCAAGAAGGCAGCAGACTAGCCCAGATTCCGCAGGAAACACCGTTTTCACCTGTCATTCAGTGTCTATCTGAACTCGTTGGAAAGATTCCCCTCGGAGTGGAGGAAATGGGGTCGTCAAGGGCAGACCCCGGCGGGAACCACCCGGTGGACGCGCATGCTCCATGCCCTTCGTTAGCCGTCCATCTCCACGCGGTCGGGGAAGGTGTACACGTTCAGGCGGGAGCCCCGCGCAAAGCCCACTAGGGTGAGGCCGTGCTTCGCCGAGAGGCGCACCGCGTGCGCGGTGGGTGCGGATCGGGAGGCCAGCACGGGCACGCGCTGACGCACGGCCTTGAGCACCATCTCGGAGCTGATACGGCCCGTGGTGACCAACACCCCCTGCGACAGATCCCGGCCCTCCATGAGCGCGCGGCCCACGATCTTGTCCACCGCATTGTGCCGCCCAATGTCCTCGAAGAAGATGCAGATCGCCTGGCCGTCACTGAATGCGGCCTGATGGGTACACCCCGTAAGCTTGAACACCGGCGCCATCGAGCGCAGTGAGCGCATGCACTCGAGAATGTGTGAGGCCCGCACGCGAAACCCGCTTTCGAGCGCGTCGTTGACCAGGACCGGCAACTGCGACCCGTACAAGTTTGCCCCACAGGTGGACGTCACGATAAGCTGCATGGCCCGGCGGATCTGGTCGTCGTCGACGTCCATCTCCAGCAGGACTCGCTTGCCGGCCCGGTCCTCAGCCACAGAGCGTATGTCGTCGAGGCTCTTTGCCAGCGACAGGTAAGCCACGAACCCCAGGGCCAGCTCCTGCAACCCGCTCGGCGTGCAGAGCACCGTGACCAGTTTCGCCCCGTTGACGTAGATCGCGACTGGCCACTCCTCGGCGACCCGGTCCGTCGACCGGGTAGGGCTGACCACGTCGACTTCGAGTGTGCCGTTGGCCACGCCTTCGTCCGCGAGATCGAGCGGCCCCCCGGCCGCGTCTCGTCGCTTCGCGGTCATGCACTCACCTTCGCTACCTGCACGGCACAGACTTTGTACTCAGGTATCTTGGCGATGGGGTCGAGCGCGGCGATGGTGAGCGCGTTGGCCGGGCTCTCGTGAAAGTGGAAGGTCATGAACACCGTGCCCTGCGCCACCATGGGGGTGACGTTGGCTCGGACCTCGATCTGCCCGCGCCGTGAGCGGACCTGCACGCGCTGTCCGTCGTCGACGCCGAGCGTGTCCGCGTCCGAGGGGTTGATCTCGATTTCGCCATCCGGCGCGAGTTGGTCGAGCACGTCGCACCGGCGCGTCATGGTGCCGGTGTGCCAGTGCTCCATCCGCCGGCCGGTGGTGAGCAGGAGGGGGTACTCGTCGTCGGGCAGCTCCTGGGCCGGGATGAATTCGACCGGGTGGAACTTGCCAAGGCCGCGCTTGAATTCGCCCACGTGGAGGATCGGTGTGCCAGGGTGGGAAGAGTCGGGGCAAGGCCATTGCAGGCCCGCGCCATGGAGCCGGTCGTACGTCATGCCGCCGTAGATAGGCGAGACCGAAGCGATCTCGTCCTGAATCTCAGAGGGGCTACTGAAGTGCATGTCGCAGCCCATACGCCGCGCGACATCGGCCACGATTCCCCAGTCTGGCCGCGCCTGCCCGGGCGGCGTGATCGCCTTGCGCACGCGTTGCACGCGGCGCTCGGTGTTCGTGAAGCAGCCCTCCTTCTCGGCAAAGCACGCGGCCGGCAACACCACGTCGGCCAGCTCCGCGGTCTCCGTCATGAAGATGTCCTGCACGACGAGGAACTCCAGCCGCTCCAGGCCCTTGCGCACGTGGTTGATGTCCGGGTCGGACAGCATGGGGTTCTCGCCCATGGCGTAGAGCGCCTTGACCGATCCTTCGGCCGCGGCGTTCATGATCTCGACCACGGTCAGGCCGATCTTGGGCGAGAGCTTGGCGCCCCAGGCTTTCTCAAACTGGGCTTGCACCTCGGGGTCGTCGACCTTTTGGTAGCCGGGGTATACGTTGGGCAGTGCGCCGAGGTCGCAGGCGCCTTGCACGTTGTTTTGGCCCCGCAGCGGGTTCACGCCGCTGCCCGGCTTGCCCAGGTTGCCGGTGAGCATCGCCAGGTTGACCACCGACAGCACGTTGTCCGTGCCGGTGGTGTGCTGGGTGATGCCCATGGAGTAGTAGATGGCGGCGGCGCGGGCTTGCGCGTACATGCGGGCCGCGGCCTCGATGTCCTGCGCCGGCACGCCGGTGATGCGTTCGGCCATCTCAGGCGTGTAGGGCTCGACGGCCTTGGCCAACTCGTCAAAGCCCTCTGTGCGCTCTTGCACGAACGCTTCGTCGTGGAGCCGGTCGCGGATGATGACGTGCATCATCGCGTTCAGCAGGGCCACGTCCGTGCCGCTGCGCTGGCGCAGGTGCAGGTCGGCGAAGCGCACAAGATCGATCTTGCGAGGGTCGGCGACGATGAGCTTCGTCTTGCCCTCGCGAGCCGCGGTCTCGATGGCCATGCCCATGACGGGGTGGTTTTCGAGCGTATTAGATCCGATGACGAAGATGACATCGCCGTCGCCAATCTCGTCGATGGAGTTGGTCATGGCCCCGCTGCCGAACGCGCGGGCCAGCCCGGCCACAGTGGACGCGTGGCAGAGCCGCGCACAGTGGTCGACGTTATTGGTGCCGACGCAGGCGCGCATGAACTTCTGCATCACGTAGTTGTCTTCGTTCGTGCACTTGGCCGACGAGAGGCCGGCGAGGCTGTCGGGGCCATGCGCCGCCTTGATCTCGCCCAGCCGCTTGGCCACGAGGTCGAGGGCCTCATCCCACGTCGCCTCTTCGAACGTTCCGTCGCGCTTGATGAGGGGCTTGGTGAGCCTCTCCGGATGGCCGACGAAGTCGTATCCGAACTTGCCCTTCACA
>JAJRTI010000387.1 GCA_024278415.1 Planctomycetota bacterium
ATGCCTTCGTTGCTTCGCAACGCCAGATGGGCTTGCCCACGGCGCGGCAGTGTAGCAGCGGCGCCCCGCCGCTGCGGTGTCCGAAGTGGAGGAACTACCCCGACGGACCTCACCACAGACAGGCCACGACACGTCCGCGACTGCCACCCGTACACCCCCAACGACGTCGCATCCGCCGTCTGGCGATCTTCGGTTCGGCCCTCCGCGACGATTTCGGCCCGGCCAGTGACCTGGACCTGCTGGTGGAGTTCGAGCCAGGCACGCGGGTGGGCCTGCGCTTCTTCACGATCCAACAGGAGCTGAGCGATGTGTTCGGGCGCCGAGTGGACCTGAACACACCGGGCTTCCTCAGCCCGTACTTCCGCCGCGATGTGCTCGACCAAGCGGAGGATCTGTATGTCGCACCATGAGGACACCATCCGATTGCGCCACATGCCCGACCACGCGGTCAAAGCCGTCGAGTTGACCCGAGGCCGACGGCGGGAGGACCTGGACACGGACCGCACGCTGAACCTGGCCCTGGTGCGGCTCATGGCGATCATTGGCGAGGCCTCGGCGCGCGTGACGCCCGCTACGCAGGACGCGGCGATCGCGTGCTACTTCGCGCACAGCTCCGGCAGCGGGCCCGTGTGGCTCTTGTCGAAGTAGGTGAGCAGCTCCTTCTCAGCCTCCCACATCTCCTCGAACATCTCCCGGATCTTGTGCAGCGGCAACACGCTCGCGGTGAGGGGGTCGAGGCAGCAGGCGTGGAACGCGGCCTCGCGGTCGTGGTCGAGCACCGCGCGCACCGCGAGTTCCTGCACCGCGACGTTCGAGCGGTCGAGCGCCGCGCACTGCGGAGGCAGGTCGCCCACGTAGCACGGATGCACGCCTCGGCTGTCGGCCATGCACGGCACTTCGACGCAGCAGCCTTCGGGTAGGTTCGTGATGAGCCCCGTGTTCATCACGTTGCCGTTGAAGCGATACGGCTCATCGGTCACGACGGCCTCCATGATGCCGGAGGTGTATTCGTGCGACCGGCGCAGTTCGCCGACTGGCCCGTCCGAATCGCCCTCGCTGTCCTTGAGCCACTCGCGTGTGCTGGGCGCTTCGTCGGGCACCTCGCGTGAGGGCAGCTTGAAATACTCCATGAGTTCCGGCGTGCGCCGGAAGTAGGGCATGTATTCCGAGTCGTGCCGGTTGCTCTCGGTGCTGAAGTATCCGAAGTGCTTCATGATCTCGAAGCGCACTTCCTCGCCCTTGATCTTCTCGGGGTCGTCGAGCAGCGCCCAGACCTTGGGGTAAAGGTCTTCCTGCCCGCGCTTGAATTCGAGCATCCACGCGAGGTGGTTAATGCCCGCACAGAGATACGACACCTCTTCCTGAGGCACGTCGATCCAGTTGGCCAGCCGCCGGGCTGTGGCCTGCACGCCGTGGCAGATGCCCACGTTGTGGATGCTCGTGCCCACGGAGTGCAGCCACGTGAGCATGCACATGGGGTTGGTGTGGTTGAGCACGAGCGCGTCCGGGCACAAGTCCTCCATGTCGAGCAGAAACTGCTGCTGGACCGGGCCCGTGCGCAGGAAGCGGAACACCGCGCCCACGCTGCACGTGTCCGCTACGGACTGGTCGATGCCGTACTTCTTGGGGATGCCGACCTCGACGTTGAACGGGAAGCCGTAGTACGCGCCGCCGCCGACCGCGACGGACGTGATGACGAAGTCCGCGCCGGAGAGCACCTCCTTGCGGTCCATGCTCGCCGTGACCCTCGTCGGGAGGCCGTGCTTGTCAATGGTGCGCTGCACGTAGCCGCGTACCTTATCGAGGCGTTCCGCGTGAATGTCGCAAAGCCGAATCTCGGAGTCTTGGAGCGCCTCTCGCGACATGATGTCAATGGAGAGCCGGCCGCCGAATCCGCTGCCGGCGCCGATGATGGCAATCTTGGGCATGGGAGTATCCTGACGGTATCAGAGGGGGACCACGAAGAACACGAAGCGGGAGAGGATAGCAAAGCGTAATGGGCCAGGGAAGGCCGTGTGGCGTTTCATCATTCGGGCTTCGTCATTCGCTTCCGATACGTTGCCGTATTCGCGAATGCGGACACCAAGGTTGCCGCAGCCTGCTCCCACAAGCGCTGCGCCGCGGCCGCTTCGGCCATGGCGCAGGGCGTTTCCGTTCTGCGGAGGACGCAACGTGGTGTCACCCGGAGATCCGCCAAGACGCAGAGGCGGCAAGTTGCAAAGGCGGAAGGGGATCAGAGGAACTCCACCTTGTCCCTCATCTCCTCAGCGCTCATCGCTTCATGGACGAGCATCAGCCCGGCCACGATTGCGCCGATGCGTGTGTGCTGACGCGCAAACACGATGCCTGCGTGCTCGACGCCAGCCGCGTGCAACCGCAGGAAGTCGTCGTCCTGGGTGAACAAGACACGCTGCTCTCGCGCGGCGAGCGCCAACTGGTCCTCATCTGAGGCTCCCAACATCCCGGCCTCTGGCGTCGTCAGCACATCTACGCCCCTGTGGCGCAGGCCCCGGACAACCGCTCTCGCCACGTGCTCGTCCGCGTAGAACTTGACCCTGTCAGCCATCGTCGCGCATTCTTGCGAGCTTCTGCTTGAGAAGCGATGGCGTGCGTTCGCGCAGGGCCTCTACCCACTCCCCAGACTCCTGGATGGCCGCGTCGATTTCTTCTCTGTTGTCGAAGTAGTACGTCAACGCGGCGTACACGTCCCCCAGCTCCAGGTCATACTCCGACGCGATCTCATCGGCGCTCATGCCCGCGCGTTCGTGCCAAATGGCGATGTTCTGTACCGTGATCCGACGGCCGGCAATGCGGGGCTTTCCGCTGCATGTACCAGGCGTGGCCACGATGTGCTCGTCGAGTGTCTTGACGCTCATTGAGTTGCTCCTCCCAAGTCGCCGCCGCGATGCGCTAATAGGCCTAAAGCGCCATTCTAAGCTAACCTGGCGATCGTCGCAAGGGATCACAGCGGGAGCGCCGGGCCGTTCAGTACGTCGAGATTCCTTGCTAGCCCCATGGCAATCCGGGACGCTATACGCAATAGGACGCAAGGAGTCTGCCTGCCGCGTGTCTTGGCGTCTTGGCGTGAGAGCCCCGCCTCGTTTACGCCACAGAGAACACCGCCAGCCGCCGCACTTTCGGCACGGCAGTCGGGCGTGTGATGCGAAGCCGGACCGCGGCAACTTCGACCGGCGAGAACCGCTCGATCCGCTTGTGGCCGATCGACTCGCCCGAGCACAACGCCCGCCACTCGCCGCCGGCGACCAACCCCTCCGCCACGAACTCGCGCACGCGCTCGCCCTGCGCGATGTCCTCCATCACGGCCACGTGGTCGATGCGCGCCGGCGCGGGCAACTTCAGCTCCACCACGTCGCCTTCGCCCGATGTCGCCGCGATGGGCGAACTGAAGCGCCGGCGAATCTCGTCGCCGAACTCCCTATACCGCTCCATATCGCACTCGGGGATCAGGCCGCGGCAGTCGGGGATCGCGCCGATGATCAGGTTCGAGTTCCGGCCTACGGACTTGTAGTACATGTCGACGAGCGCGTCGCGGGAGAAGAGCCGGTCCTCGGTCTCCGGCACCCACAGCCAGTAGTGATCGCGGATCGGCGCGTCGCACATGGCCGGGCACCAAAGGCCGCCGTCCGGGTCGCCGTGCTGGAGGAACTGGCGCTGGAGCTTCGGGTCGCGATGCGCGCAGGCCTGAATCTGCACGCTTGGCAGCGTCGCCCAGCACGGGTCGCCCGCGGTGCCGTCCTCGTTGCCGGCCCAGCGATGCTCCGCGCAGGCCGGGCTGTGGTAGAACACCGCGTGGGGTTGGTGTTGTTGCACGATGGGCAACACGTCGGGCCCGCCTTGCTCCGGAGTCGTGACTCCGCCATCGAACCATACCTCGCACCACTCGCCGTAGCGCGTGCAAAGTTCCTCGACGATCTGTTCGCACACGCGCATGTACTCCGCGTGCTTCGCGTCGTCGCCGCCCTCGCCTCCGTTCACCTCGTACTGATACACGTCCCAGTACGCATTGAAGCGGATGCCGATGTAGATGCCTGGCGCGACGCCGACGCGGCGGCACGATTCGGCGAAGTCGGCCACGAGGTCGCCCTTGCCCCCACGCCATGCGGTTTGCTTCAAGCCGAAATCGTACGCGTCGCTCTGCCACTGGAGAAACCCCTGGTGGTGGGTCGCGGTGAGGATCGCGTATTTCGCGCCCATGGCCGTCGCGGCTTCGAGCCATTGGTCGGTGTCGAGTGGGTCCGGTGTGTACAGGTCGGCTGAGAGCAACTCGCGCCGCGAGCGCTCATGGTGGTGGCCGCCGGGCGTGAACACGTCGAGGTCGTAGTGGTAGACGAGCCCCAACTCCAAGTCCTGCCACGCGGCTTGCCGGGGCAGGGGCTTGGGCAGATGCGGTGCGTCGGGCACAGAGTCACTCCTTGACTGGGTGTAGGGCGCCGGGGACATGAACCGAGTCCAACATTCGGCAAGTTGGTGCAGGGATGTTGCGCGTTTGTAGCACGCTCGTAAGAGCGTCTCTGTCTGGTGGGCAACATTTCAGCCGAGTGCAAAGAGCGGTCTTAGCTCGCTGGCCCCCACCGACCCCGCGTCGCTGAGAGCAGGCTTTTGCACTACTACGCGGCGTTCACAACCCCAGCCTCCTGGCCCGCCTTTGGCCTTGGCAGTTCCTACGGACCAGGGGTCCGCGCCCGTGGGTCACGGACGTGGACCTCCGTGGCCAGGCGTGGCGGGGCTGGGCGGCTTGGCCGGCTTGGGCGACCGGAGCGCGGCGATTCGCTCCCGCGCGTCCGCCACGTTGGCGTTCAATTCGAGGACGCGCTCGTACGCGGCGATCGCGGCGGGACGGTTGCCCATGGCCTCTGCGATGTAGCCCGCGAGCATGTGCGCGCGCCAGGAGTTGGAGTCGGCGTCAAGCGCAGCTTGCACGCAACGCGCGGCGTCCCCGTAGCGCTCCTGCTCGAATGCGACGAGGCCCAAGAGGCGCTGCGCTTCCGCGTACGTCTCGCCTTGCGCCGCGGCCTCGAAGAACCGTCTTGCCGCATCCAGCCGGCCCATCTGGTAAAGCACGCGGCCGAGCGCGAGGCGGGCGAAGCGCAGGTCCGGGTCGTAGTAGATCGCGGCCGCGTAGTGTTTGGCCGCGGCCTCCAGTTCGCCTCGCTGGCTGAAAGCGTTGCCGAGGTTGTGGTAGGCCTGCGCATTGGTGGGGTCGAGCGCGAGCGCGCGGCGGAAGGCCTGCGCGGCCTTCACGTGGTCGCCCTGCCGCTCCAGCGCCATTCCTAGCGTGTTGAGCACCATCGACGTCTCCCGCACGTCCCGGGCTTCGTCCAGGATCTCGATGGCCTCCTCGATCCGGCCCTGCTGGAGGCGCACATAGCCCAGATTGCCGAGGATATCTGGGCCCAGGCGCCTCCAGTCGCCTTCGTCGCGTTGCGCGAGTTGCTCGGCGCGCCCGAGCGCGGCGGCCGCGGCATCGAGCCGGCCCTCGCCAGACGCGACGGTTGCGAGTTCCATGTAGGACGTGGGCGCTGCCGGGCGCTGCTCTGCGTACGCGGTCCAGAGCGCGCGCGGGGCCACCCAGGTGAAGTGGTGGTGCATCGCGCTCGCGGCCCAGACGACCGCAATGAGGATGGCCAGCGACGCGGCGCGGCGCCGGCCCGGCATGGCCGCGCCGGCCGCCCTTGCGACGACGAGCCCGATGCCGATGCAGGCGAAGTAGAGCCGGTGCGTGGCGATGGGCCGGCCCGAGACGCGCGCGGTCGCGAAGCAGAACGGGACGATCACGACCGCGGCCCAGAGCGCGCCGGCGAGAATGGTCCGGCGCGCGCGAGGGCTTGCCGCGCCAAGCGCCACAGCCAAGAGCGCCACCGCGGCCGCACAGGCCGCTAGGGCCGCCGCGCCGACGAACGGAGCCGGGGAGGGCTCCACGAGCGCCGCGCCGAGGCCCACGTACCCGGCCGCGTTGCGGAGCGCCGCCAACACGTGCAAGCCGCTCATCGGCCCGCTGCGGCCGGCCCAATAGGCGAAGGCCAGGCCCAGGAGGAGGTGCGGCGCGAACAGGCGCGCGCGGCGGCCGTGGCCCATGAGCCACAGCGCGAGCATGAACGCGGGCGGCGCGGCCGCAGGCCACTCCGCGCAGAGCAACGCGGCGAGGAAGAGGACGAAGCTCAACGCCATGGCCAGCAACGCTCGACGCACACGGAGCGCGCAGAGCAGGCTGGCCAAGCAGGCGGCCGCGGCCGCGAGGTCGCCGCGGTTCTTGATTTGGGCGACGGACTCCGCGCCGGCCGGATGCACCGCGAACAGCACCGCGGCCGTGAACGCGAAGGGAGGCGCTACGCCCAGCGCGCGCAGTGCGGCGAATACCAAGCAGACGACCGCGACGTGGAGCGCCCAACTCGTGAAGTGGTACCCGCCCGGCCGCCCACGCCACACCGCGTGGTCGACCGCCAGCGTCAGGTCGCGAAGCGGCCGCGGCCGCGGCGTGCCGACGCGGTGCAACTGCCACGGCCGATAGCGCGCGAACGCCGCCACGGCCGCGGACACGGATCGCACCACGGGCCGGCGCTTGACGATCTCCACGTCGTCCCACACAAGCCCACCGGTGAGCGCGGGCAGGTGGCAAAGGCCGGCCACCAAGATGAGGATCGCGAAGGGCCGCTCCGCGCTCGCGAGTACACTCCAGTTCAGTGGGCGCTCGGCCATGGCCTGCCGCTACCTCCCCCGCCGGCGTTTGAGGACGACGCCGGCGATGCCGGCGACACAGACGGCGAGCAGCACCACGGCGAATCCGTTGGGCCAGACGCGTGTCGCACGCCGCCCAAGCACCGGCTCCTCGGCCGCGGCTTGGGCTGTCTTGGGGGGGACAAGGGGCGCGGCTTGGCGTTCCGCTGCGGTTGTCGCCTCCTTGGGGCGCGGCGCTTGTGGCCGTCTCGCGCGGGCGCGCAGGGCCTGTTCTTCACGCACGCGCACGGCGAGCCAGTGTTTGCGTTCGCGGAAGCCGATCTTGTTCTTGGTGCGGAACGCGGCGGGCTGGCGCTCGGCCTTGAACTCCGCGTAGTAGCCGAAGATGCGGCGCACGTAGGTCGTGGTCTCGCGCCAGTGGCGGTGGACTTGGCGCAGGGCCTTGTCGATGGACGCCCACTGGTCTGTCGGCCAGCCCCTCTTCTTCGCGTGGCGCTGGCCCTTGAGGATGTTGCCGACGCCGGCGTTGTAAGAGCCGCAGGCGAAGCGGGTCCGCTCCCAGTTGCCGGCCTCGCCGTCCTTTTCCGCGGCCCAGACGCTCCAGACCTTGCGTAGGTATCGCACTCCTCCTTCGATCGCGAGCGCGGGCACGAAGCGTTGATCCGGCGACATGCCCAGCTCCCGCGCGGTCGCGGGCATGAGCTGCGTGAGCCCGGCCGCGCCCACGTAGCTCACCGCGTTGGGATCGAACTGGCTCTCTTGCTTCACCAACGCCTTGAAGATGAGCCAGTCCCATCCCGGTGGCATGTAGCGCTTGCACTCGCGCGCGATGGTCTTGTCCCACTTCCATAGCCGTGTGCGCCGGTTGGCATAGGCCGGGGCCGGCAGGTGCGCGATCAAGAGGAGCGCGGCCCAGGGCGCCCACGTGCATCTTGCTCGATTGGGCATGGCGGGCTCCGGCGGAAGTGGGTAGTGATCAGTGGCCAGTGGCCAGTCGTCGCCATGCGTTCGCCACTGATTACTGATTACTGATTACCCCAGATACTTGCCCACGATCAGTGCGAGTTTGCGCTTGAGTTCAGCCGGCACCACGTCGGGGTGGGTGATGATCGCGGTCGCAAGCGCGGACGCGCAGGGGGTGGTGTTCGTCTTGGGGATCTTCGGCACAGCCAGGCGGATGACCTGCTTCGCGGTCTCGACGTTCTTGAGGAGGTTCTGAATGATCGCCTCGACCTCCACGTCCTCCTCGGTCTCGTGCCAGCAATCGTAGTCGGTCACGAGCGCCAGGGTCGCGTAGCTGATCTCGGCCTCGCGTGCGAGCTTGGCCTCTTGGAGGTTCGTCATGCCGATCACGTCCACGCCCCAACTGCGGTACACGCGCGACTCTGCGCGGGTGGAGAACTGCGGCCCTTCCATGCAGAGGTACGTGCCGCCTTGGTGCGCGGTCGCGCCGGCGTCGACCGCGGCCTGGTAGAGCACTTGCGAAAGCGTCGCGCAGACCGGGTCGGCAAAGCCCACGTGTGCGACAAGGCCGTCGCCAAAGAACGTGCTCACCCGGTCGCGGGTGCGGTCGAAGAATTGGTCGGGGACCAGCACGTGCAGGGGCTCCACGTCCTCGCGCATGCTGCCGACCGCGGTGACGGAGATGATCCACTCGACGCCGAGCTTCTTCATGCCGTAGATGTTGGCTCGGAAGTTGATCTCGGTCGGCATGAGCCGGTGGCCGCGGCCGTGCCGGGGCAGGAAGACCACGTCCCGTCCTTCGAGTTTTCCCTGAATGTAGGCGTCGGACGGGTCGCCGAAGGGCGTGTCGACTTGGGTCTCCGTCACGTCGGTCAGGCCCTCCATCTCGTACAGGCCGCTGCCGCCAATGATGCCAATCTTCGAAGCGCTCATGGATGCTCCTCTTGCAGGATCATGAGATCAGTGGGGTGGAAGTCGCGAAGGAGGCATTGTACTGCATCGAGGCGGGGAATCAAGTTTGCGCTCATGGACGGGGCTGGGTTGCGATCTGCGCGTTAGGCCCTTACCGGTTTTCGAACGACAACATGTTGTCGATGTGTGCGGCGCGAGGCGACGTGGTTTGTAGTAGGGCAATTCATTGCCCGTCGAACGTCCTTGCCCTCACGAGGCAGACGGGCGATAAATCGCCCTACTACAAGCGGCCCGACGGCG
>JAJRTI010000388.1 GCA_024278415.1 Planctomycetota bacterium
CTGGCGGTCCGTCTGGTCCTCCGCACACGTGCTGCCCGCGCCGGTGCTGCGCAATCTCTGCCGCTACGCGGGCGTGCACGTGTACGATGACGCGGAGGACATCGTGTACGCCAACCGCAGTTGGCTCGCGCTGCACTTTGCAAGCGATGGCGAGCGGACGATCCGCTTGCCGGGCCGGCGCGACGTGGCCGATGCCTGGACCGGCCAGACGATCGGCCAAGACGTTGAGGCGTTCACGCTGAACGCGCGACGGGGTCAAACCCGAATACTTCGGCTGAAGTTCAACCAAGAGGCGCCTGAAGATGGAGACGCAAGGCGATAGATGCCGACGGCGGCTCGCCTTCGACCACAGGCTGCGAACAAAGGAGTAGAGCAATGAGAATCATCGGTGTGAAAGCCTGGTCGGTGTCGATATGGACGATGGTCGTGTTCGCATACGTCTCAGCGCTGAACGCGGGCGCCGCAGCCGCACTCGGCGGCAAGGTGTCTGGCGATCTGATTCGGAACGGCGACTTCGAGACGGGGACGCTCGCGGGTTGGCAGGTCGATGGCGTCGTACAGGCGGAGGCGAAGGTCCGACATGCCGGCAGGTTCGCGGCCGTCATCGTGTGCCGCGCAGAAGACGGGCGCCGGCAGTGGAGGGGGCTGCGACAGACGGTCGCGGTCCGGCCGGGCGCGGCCTATCGGCTGGCGTTGTGGTCGAAGCAGCGCAATGCCGCGGGCGCGCACGTGAAGGTGCGTTGGCTCGACTACCGCGGCCGCGCGTTGCGTACGCACTGGGTCAGGCGCGGAGTCGATGGCGATCACGACTGGGAGCGCATCGTGTCCGACATGCGAGCGCCGCGCAACGCGGTGAAGGCCGAACTCGTCGTCTGGTGCTACTTCCCCCCGACGGGCGAGAGCCGAATCTGGATCGACGACGTGCAATGGGTCTCCACAGCGATGACGCACGTGTCGCCCGCCGCTGCGGCGCAGATGATTCGCAATGGCGCGAAGCCTCGCGTGTTGTTTGCGGGCGAGACGCGCTTTCCCATTATCGACCCGCAGTACGCGCAAAAGCTCGACGCGCTCGGATACACCGCGGACGCCTGCACGCTCGACGAACTCGACCCGCAGACGCTCGAGCACTGCAACGCGGTCGTGTTCACGCAGTTTCGCGTGGGGCGAAAGCGCATCGGCAGCGTTGAGTTTGGCCCCGCGTTCGCCAAGCCGCTCGCGCAGTGGGTTCGGAACGGAGGCGGTGTGCTCTTTGTCGCCGGGCTGATGGGATATGGCGACCACGACGAACTCGCCCGGCGCATCAACACGCTTCTCGAACCGTTCGGCGCAAGTATCCTTCGGGAGCAAGTGCGCGACGAGCGGAACAAAGCCGTGTACGCAGACGTTCTCAGCTACACGTATTACTCGACGCGCAACTTCGGCAAGTCGCCGCTGACGAGCGGGCTGCGCACGCTGTGGTATCCCGGCCGCGGCGGCCAGCACACGGCGCCTCTTGCCACGTGTACGATGCGGCTGGGCGATGGGTGGCAGGTGCTTGTGCGCGGCGAAAAGACCGCCTCGTCCAAAACGATTCCATCGGAGCCGCCGCTCGTCGCGGTGCGCGAATTTGGCCGCGGCCGCGTTGGACTCGCGACGGTCGACCCGCGCTATTTCATCAACGACGGGTACCACCCAGCTTACGGAGGCTACGCGCTCGAGAAAGGCGACGGGTTCAAGTTGCTCGCGCGTCTGTACGACTGGCTGGGCGAGCCGTCGATGCGCGCGGGCTGGGTCTACGTCGAGCGCATCCGCGCGCCGATCGTCGCGAAGGGCCCGCGAAAGCCGCGCTACGTCCCCAGGCCCGGTGTCTCGCTCGCGGAGCTGCAAAAACGTGTGGGGACGATGCAGTGGAACTCGATGCGCACGTTCACGGGCGTGATCGGCGTCCACACCGAGTTGAGCGACGGGAGGGGCTCGGTGGAAGCCTTTTGCGCGGCCGCGCGCGAGCTTGGATACGATTTTGTGGCGTTCGCAGAATCCATGAGCCAAATGAGCGAGGACAAATGGCGTGCCCTTGTGGCCGCGTGCAAGGCGGCGAGCGATGCGAAGTTCCTCGCGATTCCAGGGTTAGAAATCCGCGACGGGTTCGGCGTGCGCGTCGTGTTCAACCTATCTCGGTTTCCGCGACCCGACGAACTCGGCGAACGGCGCTGGGCGCGGCTGCTGTTCAATCCGAACTGGCCGACGGTGATCGTTGCCGAGCCGACCCGAAACGCGCTCAGCCCCTGGCAGCTCAGGTTTTACACCGGCCTTGCGTTGCTGACCTATGACCGCGGCAAGTTGATTGACGATGCGCGGGCCGTCTATCGCGAGTTGGCCGCGTGCGATTACCGGCTCATCCCCGTCGTTGTGAACCGCGTTTACAGCGTCGAGCAGTTGCGCGCGACGCAGCAGCAGGCGATCACGCACGTGCACGCGCGGGCGCTGCGCGATCTTGTGGCGCATAGCGATTGGAAACACGCGGGCCCTTTGCGCACGTTCTACGGCTGCGGGTCGTCTTACGTGAGCAGCGGCATCATGCTGCGCCGTTTCGGCGTGGTCACCGCGCTGGGCGAGCGCATGTTTGCCGGCGCGTATCGCTCGCAGGCGTCGCACAAGGAGCTAGTGCGACTGGCGCTGGAATCGCAAAGTCCGATTGCCGAGGTCAACGTTTACCGCGGGACGCAACTCTACCGCCGCTTCGAACCCAATGCACGCTCGTTCGCAACCGACGTTGTCGACGTCTCCACGCGTTCCGACACGCCGTGGACGGTCGAGGCGCGCGATGCCGATGGCCGCATGCTCCATTCGAATGCCCTCCGCAAGCCCACTGCCTGCCGCTTCAACTACACGCTGTGCGTGGACAAGCAGAACAGCATCATCACGCTGGCCGGGTTCGGCATGACCGCGGGCTGGATCTCGGGCGTCGATGTGGGCGCGATTTTCCCGATGTTGCCGGCGCACGAGATCGTGCCCGCGGGCGAGGACGCGAGCTGGTGCCCCGTGAACTCGTGGGAAGTGCGTCCGGAATTCGGGGTGACCAAGAAGGAGTTCGCGCGGCTCACGGGTCGAGCGTTGCGGTTCGGTGGTTGGGAGCGAAGCCGCCTTACGCGCCGTTGCCGTCTCAGCGGCGACGACTGCATTGTGGCTGAAGACAAATACGACCAGCCGTTCGTGCGCGCGACGGTGCGCACGATCTACTTCCGCCCAGAAGTTGGGTCACTGAACGCGCTCGTCGTCGAACACGACGTGCAGGTTCTCAAGGACGTCGCGCTTCCGCACGGCCGGCGCGGGGTGAGGCTGTTCCGCATTCAGACCAATACCGCGATGAACCCGTACGCCCGGTTCGCTCTGGCCCGCAGGGGCACCCTTGCGACGCGCGGCGAGTTTGCGGAGCCGTCGGACAAGGGCGATCGCGTGATGCTGAGCGCTTCGCTCGAACGGGGCGACGGAGCCATGCTATACCCCTCGCCGGCCGGCTCCATCGGCGTCTTTTCACTTGCCGACGAGCCCCTCTCGCTGCGCGTGGGAACGACGACGAACCGGCTGCACGCATTTGTGAGCGGATCGAGCCGCTGGCGCAACTTCGTGGAAATCGGCGTCCGGCCCGACAGCAACGTCGTGCGCGCCGGGACTCGCTTCCACACGCGGCTGCTGTTCGTTTTGGACAACCGCAAAGGCGCGACGCCGGAATCCATGCTCAGCTTCCTGCGGTCGTCCGGCATTGGCGGCCCGCGGCCGCAGGGAATCGAAGTGGTGGAAGGTGAGTTGATGTCGGCCGGGTATCCGCTACGCATACAAGCGCGAGAGAATCACGTGCGCATCAAGGTTGTGAGCGCAAGGCCTGGCGAGCCGCTCCCCGTTGTCGTGCAAGGGCTGAATGCGAACTGGGACGCGGGCGTTGTCGACCTCGTGCAGCGCAAGCTGGCCAGGCGCGTGCCGGTGGCGGACGGGACGGCTTACTTCCTGCTTGGCGTTGCTCAGCCGCGAGACATTGTGGTTGGCAACCTGCTCAGGGCGGACAATCCCAATGTGCGTCTCACGGTGCTCGAATTCGGTGCGAAGCGCTTGCGCTTCATCGTGCACAATCCACTCGAGCGCTCCGTGACGACCCGAGTGAGTGTGCCGGCCTCGTTGCGGGCTGTCGTCAAATTCGCGGAGACCTTCACTTTGGCCCCTGGCGCGACGCTGTTTTCGGCGGAAGGCGGAAAACACAGATAGGCGCCGATACCCCTAGCGCGGCCGTTGGCCGCAACCCAACCTCGCCCGTTCCCCCCTTCATGCAACAGCGTGTTCGGCAGAGGGAGAAACCACAGATATCCGCGGATGCCCACAGATCACGCAGATGGAACTCGAGGCTCCCCCTTCCGATCAGCGTGATCTGTGGGCATCTGTGGCACTGCCTCGCCCATGCAAGGGCGCGGGCCAGCGGCGCGCGAATCCTTTTTCAAAGGGTGTAGGTCTGATTGTACGTATCCCAACGCGTCGCATTCTGGAGTTTCAGTTTCGAAGTGGATTCAGGCAGGTTCACAACAAACGTCCCGGCTCTTCGCCTGCGTGCAACCCCTCGCGGACACCGCAGCCCGAAGGGC
>JAJRTI010000389.1 GCA_024278415.1 Planctomycetota bacterium
CAGCGCGCCATCGCCGCGTTCCTCGACCGTGAGACGGCGAGGATCGATGGGCTGGTGGCGAAGAAGGAGCGGCTGATCGAGTTGCTCGAAGAGAAGCGCACCGCACTCATCACCCACGCCGTCACCAAGGGCCTCGACCCGAACGTGCCGATGAGGGATTCGGGGGTCGAGTGGCTGGGGGAGATACCGGCGCATTGGGCTCTCACACGCCTCAAGTTTGCCGCGACGCTCCAGACGGGGGTCACGCTGGGTAAGGACTACGAAGGGCGCGCAACTATCTCTAGGCCTTACCTGCGCGTTGCCAACGTACAGGACGGCTATCTGGACTTGAGGCATATCACAGAGATCGCCGTCCCCGAAAGCGAAGTCCAGCGGTACGAACTGCGACCTGGAGATGTGGTCATGACGGAAGGCGGGGACTTCGACAAACTTGGACGCGGGCACGTCTGGGAGGGCCAGATAAGCGGCTGTCTGCACCAGAACCATATCTTCGCGGTGCGGCCAATACGCTCAGCGATCGACTCACATTACCTGGCCGCACTGACAACATCGTGCCACGGGAAGAACTACTTCACTAGCACGTCGCAGAAGACAACGAACTTGGCGACGACCAACAGCACAAAGCTGATGAACTTCCTGCTTCCCTTGCCGTCCATCGCCGAGCAGAGACGCATACTGGGATTCCTGGCGAACCGCACAGCCGACCTTGACGCCCTCATCGCCACAGTCCGAGACGGCATCGCCAAGCTCAGAGAGTACCGAACCGCCTTGATCTCGGCTGCGGTAACCGGCAAGATAGACGTGCGTCGAGCGGAAGTCTAGAACTAGAAACTCATTTTGAAGGAACTGCGCGTCGCGCGTGTCCCTTCCATCCGGCGTTGCGAAGCAACGCTGGCATAGAGCCTTGGGCTTCAGCCCAAGGGAATTGGGCGCCCACCATCAGCACGCGCCCTGAAGGGGCGCTGGCGTTGCGGCTTGCCAGCGCCCCTTCAGGGCGCGGCCTGGGTGCGCACGATGGCCTTCCTGGCACTGAAGTGCCAGGCTCTATGCCTGCGCTGCTTCGCAGCGCGCTTAGCAGTGTGTCCGCCTGCCGGCGGATTGGGGCCTCGATCCGTGATCGGGTGGCAGGGGATGCCTGACATGAGAGCCAGGCGGACACGAAGGACAAGATGTACGACCAGCCGGAGTAGCACGGGATGGACATCTCGGAGAGAAGCTTCGAGGACAGGATTGTGCAGGATCTGCTCGAAGGCGGCCCTGACGGCACAGGCCGTGTCGGCGAGTCGGAGGAAGCGTATGGCGACCTTGTCTCTGGCGGATACCGTCGGCGTGAGCAGGAGGACTACGACCGGGAGCGGTGCCTGATCCCGCGGGACGCGCTCGACTTCGTCCTCGCGACGCAGCCCAAGGAGTGGGCCAAGCTCAAGCAGTACCACGGCGACAACGTGAACGCGCTGTTCCTCAAGCGCCTCTCGGCAGAGGTCGCGCGGCGGGGCACGCTGGACGTGCTGCGCAAGGGCATCAAGGACTCAGGCTGCAAGTTTAGGCTCGCGTACTTCAAGCCGTCGAGCGGGCTCAACGAGGAGCTGCGGCTGCTGCACCAAGCCAACGTCTTCTCAGTCCTGCGCCAGCTCCACTACAGCCCGCGGACGGAGCAGAGCGTGGACTTGGCGCTGTTCCTCAACGGCCTGCCCATCTTCCTTGCGGAGCTGAAGAACCCGCTGACCGGGCAGAACGTGGAGCACGCGGTCCGCCAGTTTCGCTACGACCGTGACCCCAAGGAGCCGCTGTTCGCATTCGGCAGGTGCCTGGCCTTCTTCGCGGTCGACCCGGACCTGGCCTTCGTCGCGACGCACCTGCTGGGCGCGGCGACTCAGTTCCTGCCCTTCAACCAGGGCAAGTACGGCGGCGCGGGCAACCCGCCGGTGCTGGAGGGATACGCGACCGCTTACCTGTGGAAGCGGATCTGGGCGCGGGACAGCGTGCTGAACCTGGTGCAGCAGTTCGCACACGTGGTGGAGGAGGAAGACGACAAGGGCCGCAAGACTGGCAAACGCACACTGATCTTCCCGCGGTACCATCAGCTCGACTCGGTGCGCCGGCTTGTGGCCGATGCCAAGGCGAAGGGTCCGGGCGAGCATTACCTGATCCAGCACAGCGCCGGCAGCGGCAAGAGCAACTCCATCGCTTGGCTCGCGCACCAACTCTCGGTGCTCCACGACGACGCGGACGAGCGCGTGTTCGACTCCATCCTGGTCATCACCGACCGCCGCGTGCTCGACCGGCAGCTTCAGCGCACGGTGCGGCAGTTCGAGCAGACGCTTGGCGTGGTGGAGAACATCGACCAGACGTCGCGACAGCTCAAAGAGGCGCTGGAGTCCGGCAAGACGATCATCGTCACGACGCTCCAGAAGTTCCCAGTCATCGCCGCGCAGGTGCAGGACCTGCCGGGCAAGCGCTTCGCGCTCATTATCGACGAGGCCCACTCGTCGCAATCGGGCGAGTCGACCAAGGACATGAAGTCGGTGTTCGCGGTTGGCAACTTGGAGGAGGCCGAGGCCGAGGACGCGCAGGGACGCGAGGACGCAGACGACCGCGTCGTGGCGGAGATGAAGAAGCGGGGCCGGCAGGCGAACGTGAGCACCTTCGCGTTCACGGCCACGCCGAAGCCGAAGACGCTGGAGATGTTCGGCAAGCGTCGGCCAGACGGGCGGTACGAGCCGTTCAGCATCTACAGCATGCGCCAGGCCATCGAGGAGGGCTTCATCCTCGACGTGCTGGAGAACTACACCACGTACAAGGTGTACTGGAAGCTGCTGAAGAAGATCGAGGACGATCCGCACTACGACCGCAAGAAGGCGACGTTTCTGCTGCGCTCGTTCGTAGACGTGCACCCCCACGCGATCGACAAGAAGGTCGCCATCATGGTGGACCACTTCGCAACGCAAGTGGCCCAGCGGATCGGCGGCCGCGCCAAGGCCATGATCGTGACCCGCTCGCGGCTCCACGCGGTGCGCTACAAGCTCGCGGTGGACAAGTATCTGCGGGAGAAAGGCTACCCGTACAAGGCGCTCGTGGCGTTCTCTGGCACAGTCAGGGATGGCGGGCAGGACTTCACCGAGGCCAAGATGAACGGCCTCCCTGAGACGCAGACGGCCAAGGCATTCGGCCGAGACGAGTATCAGTTCATGGTGGTGGCGTACAAGTTCCAGACAGGGTTCGACCAGCCGTTGCTGCACACGATGTACGTGGACAAGAAACTGGCCGGCGTGCACGCTGTGCAGACGCTGTCTCGGTTGAACCGGACGATCCCGGGCGAGAAGGACGAGACGATGGTGCTCGACTTCTCCAACGAGGCCGAGGAGATCCAGAAGGCATTCGAGCCCTACTACGAACGCACGATCCTGTCCGAAGGCACCGACCCCAACCAGCTCTACGACCTGGAGGGCCGACTCGAGGCCATGGGCATCTACACGCCTGAGGAGGTCGAGAACGTCGCTCGCATCTACTTCGACCCCAAGGGCACGCAGGGCCAAGTCTATGGCGCCCTGGCCGCGCCGGTGGATCGATTCCGGGACGCGTCGGAAGATGCGCAAACGGCGTTTCGAGGCGCGCTGAACGACTACGTCCGCCTCTACGCATTCCTCGCGCAGATCATCCAGTTCGCCGATGCGGACCTGGAGAAGCTCTACCAGTTCGGCCGGCGCCTGGCGCGCCTGATCGTAGGCGATCGGGATACCTTGCCCCGCGACATCCAGAACAAGATCGACATGGACTCCTATGAGGCCCGCAACCAAGGCAGGCGCAACATGTCGCTGCGCCGGGGGCCGGGCATCCTGGAGCCAACCAAAGCCACCGGCGAGCACACGACACCGGGCGAGGAGCTGGAGCCGCTGTCGCAGATCATCAAGGAACTGAACGAACGGTTCGGCTACAACCTCGGCGAGTCGGGCCGGGCCGCGGTGGAGCAACTGTGCGAGCGAGTCGCCACCGACGAAACCATCGCATCGAGCCTGCGCGTGAATACACCGGACAACGCCCGCCTCACGTTCGATCAGGTCGTAACCGACCATCTACAGGACATGGTCGACACCAACTTCGACCTCTACAAACGCATCACGGACGACGAAGCCTTCGGGAAGGCGTTCCTGGACTGGCTGTTCGACCAGGCCCGGAGGCAGGCAGACCGACGAGCGACAGGTTGAGGCGGGCAAGGAGGTAGGAGGTGTCGGCGAAGAGGAGCTTCATGCCATCTTTGGGCGCCCATGCAGGTAGTGGTCGTGGTTTCTAGCCAGATCCGATGGGAGTCCAGTTGCGGTCCCGGCGACCCCTTCGAGTTGCTCATACAGCGTTGGGGTCTCGCCCACATGCGGCGTGTCGTCCGCCTCGCGCACCACCTCAACGCGCACCTCCGCCCCGTCCGCCAAGTCGGTCGGCTCGTCGAGCACAACAACGCCATTCTCGATATGTCCTCGATACGTCA
>JAJRTI010000390.1 GCA_024278415.1 Planctomycetota bacterium
GACCGACACGGCCCGCGGCCGGCCGGGCATGGGCAGCGTGAGCTTTACATCGAAGCGCTTGGCGTCGTCGATGTCGTTGCGCGACGACGGCCACACGCGCTGGCCGGCCACGCGTGACGTGAGGTCGGTCGCGTGCAGGATCACTTGCCCCGGCTTGCGGCGCAGCGAGAACACGAGGTGCGCGTCGCGCGCGGCGCCCTCCACGTACACGCATGGCCCATTGCCGAGTTTCTGCATGAGCCAGCCCATGAGGCCCTCCTCGTCGGGATAGCCCGGCGTCACCGCGACGTAAGCCGCCCAGCCTTTGCCCACGCGCTTGTGCGTGAGGAACGGCCGGCCGTCGCGGAACGCGGCCAGCACTTCCGCGTCGCCGGCCTCCACGTTGAACGACGTCGCGAAGACCGCGAGTGCGTCGTCCAGGTCGGCGTATGCCGGCTCGTCCTTGGCGTCGGCCCGCGCGCCGCCAAGCAACTCGGCCGCGTCGGCGTTGTCGGCCATGCCGGAGCCCATGACGATGAGCTGGCCGCCGCCGCGCACGAACGTCTCGAGCGCGTCGAGCGTCTCTTGCGCGAGCACGCGCTGGTTCACGACCACGATGGTGCGATAGCTCGACAGCCGCGAGCGCAGGATCGCTTCGTTGGGCATGTCCACGCAGAAGGCCGCGTCTTGGAGGCCGAGCGCCGCGTGCTCCGCGGCCTCCGCGCCGTATGCGTCTGGCTCCGCGTGGATGCGCGCGCGGCGCCAGGAGGTCTCGCTGAGCAGCACCGCGACCGGATTGGCGGACGTGCTGCGCCCCAGCGCGGCCTTGCGGCTCTGCGCGAAGTCCGCGCAGAGCTTGGCGCGCGCCTGGATGGGCTTCTGCACGATGGCCGAGCCCGGAGACCAGAGGAACCACTGGCCGCCGCAGGCGAACGTGAGCGCGCCCTGTTGGAGGATGCGCGGCAGCGCGGCCGGCGCGCGCGCGATGGACATGAAGTTGTGCATGATGTCGTAGGGCACGCGCTCTTCCGGGGAGAGCTGCATCGCGCACATGCGCGTCCAGCCCAGCGCGTCGCCGTGGCTCAGGTCGCCGCTGAGCGTGTCCACGTACGGCGGCGCGTCGCGGGGGTCGCGCTCGCGGAAGCGCCACGAGTGGTTGCTCGTGTACATGCACTGGGGGCGCAGCTCGTGGAGGAGGTCGGCCATCTGCTTGCGATACGCGTCGACGCGCTGCTGCTCCAACTCAGCCCATGCCGGCCAGTCCGGGTCGTCGGTCCGGGTGGGGGGCTCGTCCTTGCCGGTCTTGGCCTTCCACGCGGCCTTGCAGTTGGGGCAGTAGCACACCGGCGTGCGCGCGTGGTCGCCGTCGACCCACAGTGCGTCCGGCTCGTACTTGGCGATATCGCGCAGCAGGGGGAGGAAGTACGCTTCGAGCGCGCCGGAGCCGTCCGCGCTGGGGCGCATGCAGATGTCCAAGCCCCTGGGGCCGAGGCCCTTGCCTTTGCCCTTTGCGTCTCGCTGCATCCAGTCGGGATGCTGGCGGTAGAGGGTGAGGCCGCGCGTGTTGATGTACACGCCGAATTTCTTGCCCAGGTTCGCCGCGACCTGCTTCCACACTGCGAGCGTGTCCCAGCCGGCCAGGTCGCGCCGCGGGCAGACCTGGGTCGGGAAGGTTGCGATGCCGTTTGCGCCGAGCGCGGACACTTGGATCATGGCCACGTCGATGCCGCGCAGCATTTCCGTCAGCTCCTCGACGGAGTGTGCCTTGCCCACGAGGCCGGAGTGGTTGTCGATGTGGAGGTTGACGATGGAGCGCCAGTACCAGTCGTTGCGCTTGGCGTTCTGTGCCATGGCGATGGATCCGATGAGGACGAGTGGGAGGCATCTTGCGGGGGACATCACGCGGGGGGTCTCCGCTTGGGCAAGGAAAGCTTGCGTGTGGCGTTTTGCTATTGGCCTTGGTGAGAGCACGCAGGCTTGTGTTATCATGCACTCTTGCTGTTCATGCTACAAGACCGGGCCCCGACCGTTCGCGCGCTCGCGTGGCGCCAACGCCTTGACTGCCCCAACGGGGTGTGTTAGGATTGCATGAATAAGGGGGGCGCGAATGAGGACCTTGCAAGAGGAGGCAAGAGAGCCGAGGCGCGTGGAGTGTTCGCATCTGTTTTCGGAGTCTTTCAGTCCCTGAGCGGGAGATCGCTAGTAGAGTAGAGGAACGGACTACCGGGCGGAGCCAATCACCATCAGCACTCGGTGGCGCGGCGGAGGCTCACCATGGTCGGGCAGCTAGGGCGTATGTGGCCCCATTCCTGCCGGAGCGATGAGTCTAGGTGCATGCTCGCCGACGCGGTTGGCGCGGCTTTGTTCGAGAGTTCGATCCGCCTCAAGGGCCGTCGGCGTGAGGCCTGGTGCAGCGAAGGTCACCTGTCGCCTTCGCCCGCATGGGCGCCGCGCCGCCACGCGAGCCAATGTTGCCAGCGCTCGCGGATCGGCCCGGGGTTCAATGGTTCAACCACATTCGCAGAAAGGAGAGCGACGGCAAGTTTGTCCCGCGCCGTGGGGGCAGGGCCCGATGGCCCGCTTCAACGAAGCTTCCCCCGGCGCACGCTTGAACGTTCGAGCACATCGACAGGGTTTTACGAGTGCCCGCTGCCAGCGATGGTGAACGCATGGGAGATGCTCATCGCGGCGGGGCCAAGCCGGAGCGGTTCCGGCGCGGCCGGGCACATCACGAAGTGAGGCAGTAACATGAGAGCAGTTATTCAGCGAGTCGCTAAGGCCACCCTTAAAGTCAACGGCAAGGCCGCCGGCACTGTGAAGCCCGGTCTGGTCCTGGAGGTCGGCGTGGCCCGCAACGATAATGCGCAAGACGTGGCGCAATTGGTGCATCGCGTGGTCAACATGCGCCTCTTCAACAACGAAGAGGGGCGCATGAGCCAATCCTTGAAGGACGTGTCCGGCCAGGTGATCCTCCTGAACCAGGCGTCCATTATGGGCGACACGGGCAAGGGCCGGCGGCCGTCGTTTACCTACGCCGCTGGCGCCGCTAAGCGCGAGAGCCTGATGGAGGAGCTGAAGGCCAAGTTCGAGGCCGAAGAGATCAAGGTACACACCGCGGCCGAAGACGTGACCGTGGCGCTCGAACTCGAGTTCGATGGCCCCGTCACCATGCTCGCGGACACGAAAAACATGATCACGTTCCGCAAGCGTCGGCAGCACCGGCAGCGCCCCAAGAAATTCTTGCGACACCGCCGCGGCTTCCGTGAGCGTGGCTACCGCGACCGCGGCTACCGGGACCGCGGCTCCCGCGGCTATCGCGACCGTGGCTACCGCGACCGCGATCGCGGCTACCGCGACCGTGACCGCGGCTACGACCGCGGCTACGACCGAGATCGAGGCAGGGACTATGACCGAGGCCACGATTACGACCGCGGCCGAGGCCGAGACTTCGACCGGGGCCGGGACCGGGACTACGACCGGGACCGCTCTTATCGCGGCCGGGATCGCTATGATGATCGCGATCGGGGCCGCCGGCTGTAAAAGCGGACCCACACCGGGGCCGGGGCCACCCCCCGGCCCCTGGTGATGCCGGCCATGACGAGCCGGCCCCCGGACGCCATCTCGCCGAGGTGGCGCTACGTGGTGCTCCACCACAGTGCGTCCGCGGCGGGGTCGGCCGAAACATTCCACCGCTGGCGCCTCCAGAAGGGCTGGCGGGGGCTGGGCGACCACTTCGTCGTCGGCAACGGCACTCAGTCCGGCGACGGGCAAGTCGAGGCGGGATTTCGCTGGACCGAGCAGAGCGCGGGAGCGCACGCCAAGGGCTGGAACACAAAAGCCGTGGGCATCCGCTTCGTGGGCAATTTCGAGCACACGCGGCCCTCCCCTGCACAGGTGCGCTCCGGCGTCGCGCTCACACGCGACCTTCAGCGCGCGTGCCACATCCCAGCCAGCCGCGTGCTGCGGCACAAGGATGTGGGCCGGACGGCCTGCCCGGGACGCCTCTTCCCGTACGAAGATATCCTCTCGCAGATCGAGCCGCAGGGCCGGCGCCGCGCGTGGAGGCGTTGCAGCGCCGGCGCGCGGACGCTATCATCCACGCATCCGACTTCCCTCCCCGACGCACACGGAGCCGAGCCCATGGCGATGCCGAGTACCGACCTACAGATCGTGCGCGGCCTCGCGCAGCGTGTGGCCGAGATCGCAGCGCAGCCCATCCACGCCGAGCGCGCGGTCCTGTGGACGCGCTTCAACCGGCTCCAGCCCGACCGGCCCATGGTGCTCATCTTCCCCGAGGGCGCCTGGCGAGAACTGTTGCCAGACAGCGAACTGGCCTGCGAAAGCGACGCCGGCCGCGGCCTGGAGCGCGACCTGCGCCGGCGCATCTACTGTGGCGAAGTGCTCGACGACGACAACGTCGTGAGCGGCGAGATCCGCTGCGGCGTCGCGTGGAGCATGACGGGCTGGGGATTCAATGCACAACGCACCAAGCCCGACGCCCCACTCGGTGCGGATCACTTCGAGCCCGTGTGCCGGACCGACGCGGACCTCGACAAGATCCAACTGCCGCAGGTGGCCGTCGACTGGGATGCGACCGAGCGCCGGTACGAGTCGCTGTGCGAGACGTTCGACGGCATTCTGCCAGTCGTCAAGCAGGGCGTGCAGTACGGCCGTATCGCGCCCGTAGACATGTTCTCGCAATGGGCGGGACTTGAGAACCTGTTCTTGGACATCGTGGACCGGCCCCAGTGGGTGCACCGCGCGCTCCAGCGCATCATCGACGGCCACATGGGCGTGTTGCGCGCGCTGGAGGAGGCGAACGCGCTGGGGCTCAACAACGCGGCAGACTACTGCGGATCGGGCGGCGTGGGCTATTCGGACGAGTTGCCGCAACCGGACTTCGACGGCGAGCACGTGCGGCCCATGGACATGTGGGGCTTCTGCGCGGCGCAGATCTTCTCCGAGGTCTCGCCGGCGATGCACGACGAGTTCGCACTGCGCTACGAGAAACAGTGGCTGGAGAACTTTGGCCTCAACGCGTACGGATGCTGCGAGCCGCTGGACAAGAAGATGAACGAGGTGAAGCAGATCCCCCGGCTTCGGCGCATCTCCATGAGCCCTTGGGTCGATCCCGTGCGCAGCGCTCAGGAGCTGGAGGACAAGTACATCTTCTCGTACAAGCCCAACCCCGCGGTCATGGCCTCGATCGAGTGGGACGCGGACGCAGTGCGCAAGGGCATTCGGGAGTTCTTGGAGCAGACGCGGGGCTGCGTGGTGGAGTTGGTCATGAAGGACACGCACACGTGCAACCACCAGCCGCATCGCATGGCCGACTGGACGCGCATCGCCAAGGAGGAGGCGGAGCGCTTCGCGGCATGACCGCCGGCCCGCATTCCACAAGAGTTCAGGCGAAATCAGCGGCGCGCGGTGCAACGTGTTCTCAGGCGCGCCGAGCGCCCGCCTGACGTCGCCGACGCCACCAACAGCGCCTCCAAGAACTGCGCAGGAACGCGGGGATCCCCAATAATCACACTCTCCAAAGTGTGGCCACTGGGGATTTGCATCTTGGCGGGATAGGGATGTGCTGGCGGCATGCGCACTGTGTTGGTCGCCCCGCGCGTCCTCGCCGGCTCCCTTTGCCCCGCTCGCGCGACATGCGAACTATGCCTGCATCGCCTTGGCCACGACGACGGACAGGTCCACCATGCGGTAGGGCTTCTTCACAAAGCCCACCACGCCCTGGCTGAGAATGTCCTGCGCACGAGAGTCCATATCGTAGCCGGTGGAAAGCACGACGCGCACGTCGGGGTCGATCACCTGAAGCGCGGTGAAGCACTCCCGGCCCCCCATCTCCGGCATGACCATGTCGAGAATCACCAGGTCGACGTCTTGGCCGTGGTCTTTGTAGTAATCGACGGCCTCGCGTCCATTCCTGACGGCTGACACGCCATAGCCGAGTTGCTGGAGCATGGCGGCCGCGACCTCCCGCACCACGTCCTCGTCGTCGGCCAGCAGGATGCGGCCGGTACCTTGGACAGGCTTGGCCGCGCTGGTGTGGGTTGGCTCCACCCTGGCTTCCATGCTGAGGGGCAAGCAGATCCTGATCGTGGCGCCCTGGCCAGGCTCGCTCTCCACGTCGATGCCGCCGGCGTGGTCGACCACGATGCCGTACACCATGGCCAGGCCCATGCCCGTGCCTTGGCCATGGTCCTTGGTGGTGAAGAACGGCTCGAAGATGCGCTCCTGAAGTTCCTTGGGGATACCCACGCCGGTATCCGAGACCGAGATCCGCAGGTACCGCTGCCCCGGCGACTTCTCCTGGCTCGGGCAGCACGACGGCTCCGCGTCCATCACCTCGGTCGCGATCGTCAACTCTCCGCCATCGCTCATGGCGTCTCGCGCGTTGACCGCCAGGTTCACGAGCACTTGTTCGAGTTGGCCGGGATCGCCCATGACCGTGCAATGGCTGGCGTGGAGTTTCCCAGTCACGCGGACGCCGGGGCCAATCGTGCGCGACAAGAGACGCATGGCTTCTTGGATGATGTCGTGCATGTTGACGGGCACGACCTGGTGCTTGCCCTTGCGCGCGAAGCCGAGCAGTTGCGAAGTGAGTTCCCTCGCGCGCTCGGCCGCGCCTTCGATCGTCTTGGCTGCGTCGTGCGCCAGCGTGTCCGGTTTGGATTCGAGCCGGAGCAAATTTGCATACCCAAGGATGCCCGTGAGCAGGTTGTTGAAGTCGTGGGCGATGCCCCCCGCGAGCTGGCCGATGGCGTCCATCTTCTGCGATTGCCGGAGCTGCTCTTCCAGCTTCCGCTGCTTGGTGATGTCCCAGAAGATGCCCAGCACGCCGACTGTATTGCCTTCGCCATCCTTCACGGGCGTCTTGACTGTCTGCACGACGATCTCCTGGCCCGCCTCGATGTGCCTTTCCTCGACGGTCACCGTCTCCCCCAATTCCATGACCTGCCTGTCGTCGGCACGGTACTTGTCGGCCAGATCCCGGGGGTAGAAGTCGTAGTCGGTCTTGCCCGCGATCTCGCCGACGTCGAGGCCCAGGCTTCGCGCGAAGTTCTCATTGCACGACACGAAGACCGAGTCGGCATCCTTGAGGATGACGTGCTGGGGCAGATGCTCCACGAGCGTGCGGTACTTGGACTCGCTCTCCCGCAGCGCGGTCTCGGCCGCGACGCGGTCGGTCACGTCGATGCAGGCGCCGATCCACCGGATGGGGCGGCCGTCCGCGTTGAGTACCGGCTCGGCCCGGTCGATCCAGTGCCGCCACGAACCGTCTTGCCGGCGGATGCGGTACTCCTCGCTGATGGGGTCCTTGCTCGTGCGATGGCGTTCTGCGGACTCGCCCAGCCTTTCCTGATCCTCGGGATGGATGGCCGCCATCCACCCGGCAAGCGTCCTTGGAAACTCTCCTGGCGCGTACCCGAGCGCGGCGTCGATGTCGCCAAACCACCGCAGGTCGTCCGAGACCATGTCCCATTCGTACACCAAGTCGCTCACGGCCTGCGCGGCCAAACGGAAGCGCTCCTCGCTCCGCGTGACCGCGTCGGTGCGCTCCTGGATGCGCCGGGCCATCTCGTTGAAGCGCTCTGCGAGCACGCCCAATTCGTCCTGCGTTTTGATGTCGATGCGGTGCGTCATGTCGCCGGCCGCCAGGCTTTCCGTCGCCCTGGACAGCCTTCTCAAGGGATCCACGACAAGCCGCCTGGCGAGCCAGTGCGCGGCCACAGCGACCGCGAGGGTGATCAGGCCGCCAATGAGCACCGACACCCAAAGCGCTCGCCGGTACCGGGCGAGGACGACCCCTTCTGGCACGTGCAACACGAGTTGGAGGAGGGTGCCCGAGTCGCCCACAGAGATGGCCGCGCGGCGTATCAAGCAGCCAGGCCCCGCCGCATCGGGTGCATGGCTCGCCCCACGAGGTCTGAGCAGCAGCTCCCCGCGCTTGTCGTATAGCCAGCAAATGGGCGTGTCGAGCATGGACACGTTGCGAAGGTAATCGAGGTACTCTTCTAAGCTGCAATGCGCGATGACCGCGCCCCCGAACCCGCCGATCTCAGGCTCGCGCTTGGCCATGCCCACCAGGAACGTAGACCGGCCATCGGACATAAACGGCGCGGTGCAGTGTGTGGAGCCCAGAGACGCGGCTTTCAACTCGGAGAAGATCGCACGCATGTGTGCCCCGACGACGTCGGTCCCCGGTGCCGAGAGGTCGCGGTAGCGTCGCAAGCGCCGGTTCCCTTCAGTCGCGATGCGCTCCCGGCCCTGCATGTCGAAGAAGTGCAGGGAGCGGTAGATGGTTCCCTCGCGGCTCGTGAAGTGGAGAAAGAAGCGCTCGACCTCGGGCTTGGCGAGGAGCACCTCGGCATCGTGCGACGTGAGGAACAAGTTGAGGCCCTGCGAGCGCTCGATGAACCCCAGGTCACTCGGTATGGGGATCGCATAGGTGCGCTGGAAGTAGGCTTGCGCGCCCTGTGCGAGGGCTTCCAGTTCGGAGGCGAACGTCCGCTCCAGGAACATGCGCTGGGAGCGGTAGTGCAGCCGCGCGGAGATGAGGGTCGGCACGAGGCCCACGCAGAGGAAGGCGATAAAGAGCTTCAGGAAGAGAGACGATCGCTTCCGCTCGGATGTGGCGCGGTCAGTCATCTGCCGGGTAGGTCTTGAGGGCTAATGACGTATCGAGGGCCTCGTCAACGAAGTCCTTTCCTGCCAAGTCGATCCCCAGCGTCTTCGCTCTCTGTCGATTCACGATCACAGGCCCGCGGCTGGGGCTGCGCACGGGCATGCGAGCGGGCGAGCGCCCATCGAGCAGGATCTGCTTGGCCATGCGCACGGCTTCGAACGCCTGCTTGTACCCCGAATCGTCCACCACGAGCAGCACGCCCTCGACCGCAAACTGCCGCTCTTGCGCACAGTCCGGCTTGCGCACGTGCCGGAGGTACCACGCGCCGGCCTCCAACTGGTCCACCACGCGGCCGGCCCGGCCGCGGAGCGTGTTGTGGTTGAGCACAAAGAAGCTGTCCGCCTTGCGCTGGAGTTGCAGCGCCCCGGCCTTCCACCGCTCGTACGAGTCCGTCACCACGCTGCCTGCAAGCTTCAGCGGGATGCGGCCCTCTGCGGCAAGCCGCCGGAGTTCCTTGGCCTTGGATCGGCCGGTGGGCGAGTCGTCCGCCAGGATCGCGAAGGTCTTGAGCCCCGGCACAAGGAGCGCCAGATACTCGACGCACTCCTTCATGTACCCCGCCTGGTAGATGCCCGTGACGTTGTGGCCCGGCAGAGCCATCGAGTCGAGCAATCCGTACTTCAGCGGCTCACCGTTGACGCCCCAGAATACAACCGGCACGTCCGTGTCGACATACTGGTTGCCAATGTAGTTGGTCGCATTGTCGTCGCCGAGCAGGATGAGGTCCGGCTTGAACGCGTCGATGTCGCGCATGATACGCGCAACCGCGCGGGCGATCTCCGCCCTGCTGTTGCGGTGCTTGGTGTCCATCCACGCCTTCTTGACGACCGCGCGGCGGGTCTCGACTTGGTCCCGATCCGTGAGGGCCCGGGCCTGCGCCTGGGTCTCCATGAACCCGAACTCGATCAGCCCCGCGCACAGGCCCCGCTGCGTGTCCTGCGACCACAGATACCCGCGGTGATAGCTATCAACCACGTAGATGCGGAACTTGGCCTCCGCGGCTGCGCCCGGCCGGCAGGCAGCCATAACCCCCAACACGGCCAGCCAGAAACCGGCGCGCCGCGACTGCACTGCCAGCGTTCGCATCGGGCTCTCTCCTTCTGTCGCGCCCTCGCGAGCATCGCCGATGGGGCCGTAAGCGGCAAATCCGAGGCGATGATAGTAACTTTGCCGGCGTTCTGCAAGCCGCGCCATTTGCTAACATCTAGTCATTCCCCAGACGGCCGGAAAGGCCTCAACCTCTACAGGCCCGGAATATGACATTGCACCCTCTCCTCCTCGCGCTGCTTCTCACGGCCGCCGCCCAACCCGCGCCCCAACGCGTCGCCATACCCAACGCCAGCTTCGAGCAGACGCAGGATCCCAAGCCGGGCAAGTACGCCTGCTGCTTTGCCAAGTGGCTCTTCGCGACGCGCGTCGGCTCCTGCGCACTCTCGGCGGTCGAGCGCAAGGATGGTTCGGCCGCCGCGCGCATCGAGTGCAAGGATGGGCCGGCGCGCGCGGACCTGCTCGGCCCGTTCATGAAACTCCCCGCGTTCACCGAGTTCTCGGTCGAGGTCGACGTGCGCCGCCGCGGCGCGGTGGGCGTCGTGGCCCTGCATCCTCCCTTCGACCGCCGGCAGGTCGACCTCGCGCTGGCCGCGGGGCCAGAGGGCGAGTGGCGCCGCTTCAAGACGACGCTTCGCACCGGCGCAGCAAGCAAATACTACCGGGTGACGCTTGCCGCGGCCGGGGCCGGTTGGGTCGAGTACGACAACCTGTCGCTCAAGCAAGTCCGCACGATCGGCCGCCCCCAACGCACCGCTTACATCGTGGACCTCAATGAGCGCGAAGAGGGGTATACGCCTCCGGAAAAGTTCTGGTTCAAGCACGACCTGGAGAGCGTGTGGGGCTATCGTGTTGTCGTGGACCCCTATTCCAAGGTCACGCGGGATCGGCTGAAGGAACTCGACCCGGCATGTGTGATCCTCACGCCGAAACTCATGAAGAAGTTTCCTCCCGGGGACCGGGCCGCGCGCAGGGCTGCGAGCGCGAGGGCGAGCCAGGCCATCGCGGACGCCGGCTTGCGGGTGCTTGGCATTTGCCTCGGCCATCAGTGGCTCGGCCGGAGGGCGGGGCAAAGAATCGTGCGCGGAGAGGAAAGGGGATACTTCGAGGTGACGACCGCTGCAAACGACCCGATCTTCGCGGGCCTGCCCACTGCGTTCCCACTCTCCGAGTCCCACGGTTGGGTGGTGCGTTAGTTGCCGCGGGGCTACGATCTGCTGGCCAGCACCGCGACTTGCCGCATCCAGATCATGCGCAAGACGAACCGTCTCGTGTACGGCATCCAGGGCCATCCCGAACGCGGATGGACCGGCCCCCAGCCCCATGGCCGCGTGCTGCTGGGCAACTTCTTCACACTTGTTGAGCAGCACCAGAAGTAGCCGTCCCGCTGATCTGTCCCAAATCATGTTCTGCATCCGTGGGTCGGCTCCGCCATCCGTGGGACGCCCTCGGATTGCGGCCAGAGGGTGCGCCAGGGTATCATGCTTCGAGCCTGTACATACAGCCCATCTCTTGAAGAGGAGGCGAATGTGAACGCCCTTGTGTTCGATGAGGAGCTGCGGCTCGACGCGAGCTGCCCCGACCCCGAGCCGGCGCCAGGCGAGGCCATCATCCGCGTGTCGCTCGCCGGCATCTGCAACACGGACGCGGAGATCACCAAGGGCTACATGGGCTTCCGAGGCGTGCTGGGCCATGAGTTCGTGGGCGTGGTCGAGCAGTGCGACGACGCGGCCTGGGTGGGCAAGCGCGTGGTGGGCGACATCAACTGCGCGTGCGCGGCCTGCGACACCTGCCGCGCGGGCGAGCCGCACCATTGCCCCAACCGCACCGTGCTGGGCATCGTCGGCCGCGATGGCGCGTTCGCGGAGCGCCTTCGCCTGCCCGTGCGCAACCTGTACGAAGTGCCCGACTGCATCGGCGACGACGAGGCCGTGTTCGTCGAGCCGCTGGCCGCGGCGTTCGAGATCCTGGAGCAAGTCGACGTCTCGCCCGGCCACCGCGTCGCCGTCCTGGGCGACGGCAAGCTTGGCCTGCTGTGCGCGCAGGCGCTCGCCACGACCGGCTGCGACCTGGTAGCAATTGGCCGGCACGAGTCGAAGCTGGGCATCCTCGCAGCCCGCGGCATCGCGACCGCGCTCGCGAGCGAACCGCCTGCGGGCAAGTTCGACGTGGTCGCAGAGTGCACCGGCGCCGCGGCGGGCTTGGAGACAAGCCTGGGCATGGTTCGGCCCAAGGGCACGCTCGTGCTCAAGAGCACGGTCGCCGGGGGGCAGGATCTGAACCTGGCGCCGATCGTCATCGACGAGATCACGGTCGTGGGCTCGCGCTGCGGGCCGTTCCCGAGGGCCCTTGCCGCGCTGCGCGGCCGCGAGGTCGGTGTGCGCGAACTCATCACCGCGCGCTACCCGCTCCGCGAGGGCCTGGCCGCGTTCGATAGGGCGCGTGAGCCGGGCGTGGTAAAAGTGCTTCTGGATGTTGCATCGTGCCGCTGAGTAGGAGTGCGCGCAACCATGGATGGCGAGCCCACAACGCGTAGGCGATTCGTTGTGACGGTCGACGACCCCGGCGGCCTCATCCAGGACGTCCCGACGCTCCAGCGAGTCGTGGACTTTCTCGGGGAGGTGGGCGTGCCAGCGTCGTTCTTCGTCGTCCCGCGCGGGAAGGGCGGGTGGCGGGTGGACCAGGCCCACGAGTGGCTCGCGGCCGCGCACGACGCGGAGCGCCAAGGACACGACTGCCAACTCCACGGCCTCGACCATGCCGGGTGCGAGTTCGGCCCGTTCCCTTCCTTCGTCCGGGCCATGAGCGGGGGCGATCCCGACGCGCGGCTCCGCTCGGATTGGGAACGCGATGGCCACCTGTGGCGCCGCGAGGTTTGTGGGGAGAAGCTGAGCACCGCGATTGATCTGTTCCAGAATGCCTTCGGCCGCCGGCCGCTGGCGCTCAGAACCGGCGCGCTCTCGCAAGCGCCAGAACTCTACGACGCGGTAGCGGACGTGGGCATGCGATACGTCTCGAACCGGGTCGTCGACCCACGCGGCTGGGCGTACATCGCGGGGCGGTATGACGCGCCCGGCGACTGGGACCCATGCGTGCCGCCAGGCCCCTACCGCCTCACGAAGCGCGTCATCGACCTCCCCATGATCAGCGAGTACGCCTGGCGCCTGACAGAGGAGAAGATCGAGCCGCATCTGGCGCTCGCGCGGGAAGACTTGCAGCGCGTGTATGCCGCGGATGGCGTGTTCCTGCTAATCTGTCACGTCCAGGAGGCCGGCGCGCCGGCGCCGCACTCCCGCGATCTGCTGCGCAAACTGTTCCAGGCCACGCGGCAAGACTACAACGTGACTTTCCTGACCGTGTCTCAACTCATCGCCGACATCGAGAGCGGAGCGGTTCGCGTTCGCGACTTCGACCCCAGCGCCATGGAAGGAGAGAACTACAATGGGCATCGACCGGTTTGACGGCAAGGAAATCGAGTATCTGAAAGAAGTGCTGGCCTCGGGCCGGCTGTCCGGCCAAGCCACGGGGTTCAAGGGCAAGGTGGAGGCGGCCTTCGCTGAGGCCTATGGGGTCAAGCACGCGATCGCGGCGAACTCGGCCATGTCGCTGCTCATCTCGTCCATGTACGCGGCCGGCGCGGGCGCGGGCGACGAGGTGATCTGCGACCCGCTCGTGCAGTTCCATGCCATCTCCGTGCTCTGGCAGAACGCCCACCCCACGTGGGCCGACGTGTGCGCGGACACGTGGCTCATGGACCCCGCGTCCGCGCGGGCCAACATCACCCCGCAGACCAAGGCGATCTGTTGCACGCACCTCTGGGGCCTGCCGTGCGAAGTCGACGCGATGCGGCAAGTCGCGGACGATGCCGGGGTGGTGCTGATCGAGGACTGCGCGCACGCGATGTTCCTCCCCTACAAAGGCAAGTTCGCCGGCACGTGGGGACACATCGGCGTCTTCAGCCTCTGCCAAGGCAAGCACATGACCACCGGCGATGGCGGCATCGCGCTGACGGACGACGACGAATTGGACCGGCGCATTCGGAGCATGATCGCGTTCGGCGAGTCGCCCCCTCAACTGGCCACCGTGTTCCGCATGACGGAGTTGCAGGCCGCGGTCGCGCTCGCGCAGTTGGAGAAGGTCAAGGGGTATATCGAGGAGTATCAGAAGTCGTACCGCGTCTTGGACGATGTGGTGGCCGGCTGCAAGTGGCTCCAGCCGCGAGCAATCAAGGAAGGCTGCGGCAACTCGCCCTACCTCTTCTCGTTCTTGTTCCGAGGCTACGAGCACGGCATCGAGTTGGACGCGTTCAAGCAAGCGCTGTTCGACACGGGCGAGAACTTCAACGTCGGTTTCACCCAAGTCCCGGCATACAAGTACAAACTGTTCACCGAGCCGATGGCGTACCAAAACAAAGGCTGCCCCATCCATCGCTGCCCGTATTACAAAGGCGACTACGAATATCGAGACGGCTTGTGCCCGACCGCGGAGGCCATTCTGCCCCGGCTCGTGAACATCAACTGCATGGTGGCCGAAGAGGACGCCCGGCGCATCGCCGACGCGCTCGGCCGGGCCATCGCCGAAGTGGAGGGCGCTTGACGCGCTGACGCTACGATGGACGATCTCAGCAAACTGTGCGACGAGACCAGCCGCAAAATCATGGACATCGTCGAGGAACTTCAGCCGGCCACGGCCGGCCAAGTCCAGGCGGAGCTTGCGCGGCGGCACGGCATGGCCGTCGAATTGGACCCACTCGTGCGATACATGGAGTGGCTGCGGTCCAGCTTCCCGCGGAAACTCGCGCACGCCGGCCCGGACGCGTGGGTGGTCATCGACCTTGCGTGAGGGGCCAGGGGAGTTCCGATTGTGGCGTCCCGGAGATTCGTCAGCAGACTCTTGGGCGGCCCTCGGGCGCTTTCAGATCGATGCAGGCCCCAGACGCTCGCGTTCTGCACCCGTGGGTCGGCTCCGCCATCCGTGGGAATCCTCCGATCCCTTTGGTTGCGGCCACAAGCCTAGGATCGGAGAAAACGGTTAGAGCGGCAGCGACATCTCTTCGCCAGGCTCGAGCGTGATGGTTTCCTCCCACGCCGCGGCGCCGGCGGCGCGCACGCGGATGGTTTGGCGACGGTCGGAATCGTTGGCCACTTCGGCGGCGATTCGGTCGCCCGTGCGCGATGCGCTCACGAGCAGACCCACAGGCACACGAAGCCGCTCGAAGGAAACGTCCCCCCAGTCGCCGGGCACCCCGGCGAAAAGCTCGACTACGTCATCACGCCGGCGCACCAGCAGCAGGTTGGCCGCGTGGACGAACGCTCCGTGCACCGTATGATACCAGGTCTTGGAATAGATCCCATCTGGGCGCACGGCTTCGGCGATGCCGCCGAGCGTGGTCGTGAATCTCGCGGCCATTTCGGCCATGCGCGCCGCGCCGTCCATGCCGAGCCGCGAGAACGCCGCGCTCACGTTCAAATGCATCCACGGCACCACGCGATACCCGTGGTTCCACCAGCGCATGAGACCTTCGGGGCCGGTGGCTTCGTCGATTTCCGCCTGTAGCGTCTTTTCGTCCACAAGGCAGCCGAACAGCCCCACGTACGACGCGTCCGCGCGCACCGAGGCCTTCGGATGCCGGCTCGCCCGCACCAGACCGTCGAACCGGTTGACTTCGATGCCGCGTTCGAGCTTGGGCAACAGACGCTCCCACCGAGGATCGGCCTCTCGTCCGAGCAGCGCGGCCGCGTCGCGCGCGGCGCGCACGGCTTCGATCGTCGCCAACAAGGTGCGGATCGGGTTCGGATAGTACACCACCTTGCCGTTGATGCGCTCCTTGCCGTTGGGGCCGGAGCTGCGGACGATCTCCGCGTGATCGTCGAACTCCTCGACACAAGCGCCCAACAGAAACTCCAGCGGCTCGACGAGGCAATCCCAATACTCCTCCAGCACGCGCACGCGGCCCGAATACTGGTAGAGCTGCCACACGTGGAGCGCGATGTTCGCGGTCATGAAGTGTCGCTCTTCCAATAGCTTCTCTCGCGGCGTCGGTTCGGCTTCCCCCGACGACGACAGCGGCGCAGGGCAGGCCGCGCCCGGCAGGCCGGCGTCCCGCGCCCGTTTGCGCAACGCGGGAAGCGCGTGTTTCCAGAACTGAATCACCCGCTCGGCTTCCACCATTCGGTTCGCGCCGAGCAGCGCCATCATGCTGTACGACACGTCGTACGAGTTCACGTCGTTCCACCACATGCCCGGATAGCTGCCTACCGTGATCCCGCCCAAGGTGGGATGCTGATGGGCGCGCACGACGTAAAGGCTCGTGCGGTAGAGATCGTCAAGTTCGCCATGGGCAAGACGCACGTCCGAGCGCGCATCGAATTCCTGCCACTCCGCTCGATGACGCTGTAGGACGGACTCGTAGTCGAAATGATCGAGCAGTTGTGCGGCCGGCGCGTCCTCCTCGTGAGAGCATTGCACGGCAAAGCTCAACTCGAATTCGCCCTCCACCGGCGCCTCGATGCCGGGTTGGCGGTTGTAGCACTCGACCCACGTGGCCTTCGGATGGTCGCAGAGGAGCCGGCCCGGCGTGCTCGGCCATCCGTCGCCTTCGATTCTGAAATCGAGGCGCTGGGCGGCCGCGCTTGCCGATTGCGGCCGGTCGATCACCACTCGCAGCGGCCCGGCCGGGAATGCGGACCGGACGAAGAACTGCATCGCCATGTCGTCGCCGTGCGCGTTTCCCGAGAAGTGGTGAACGAGCAGATGGTCGCGGGTCAGGAAGGTCGTGACTTCGAGTTCGGCATAGCCCAGATGGCCGCGCGTGATGAGGAGTCCCGACCGCGCGTCGAAGCGTTGCTTGGCCTGGTCGATGCCGTCCGCGTGCACGCCCTTGCGCACGATGTACCCGCACTGCAACAGGTTCAGCACGCCACGCGCCGGGCGCTTCCGCGTGTCCGGCCGGAACCAGCCGGTAAACGTCGCGCCGGTCGGATCGTGCGCGGGCATGCTGTTGCCGTAGGACCAATGCTCGTGCCCCGAGCAAGCGCCCATCGCGCCCGCGTACCCGATCAGCACGTGCTCGACCCCGTTCCCGAGGATCATCGGGAAGTAAGGCTTGCCGGAAGCCAGGACGGCGCCGACGTCATGCGGATTCATCTTGATCAACCTCGTCACGTTTTGGCCGGCCGCGGCGGGGAAAGGAGAAGGACAAGAAGCAGGGCAACAAGCGAACCCAAACGACTGCCGAAATAGGGAGGTTGGGGCATGTGTTTCTACTTATCCTTCAGTGCTCTCTGTGACCTCAGTGAGTAAACAATTGCGTGCAGAGCCTCTGTCTCTGATCCCGTGCAGAGCACGGGGGTTTCTAAGATAGACCAACCCCTCTATGGCCTCCCTTCATACGTCATATACCTTCAGCACTTCATCCCCGTAGTGGTTGATGATCTTGACCGCAATCTTGCCGGTCTCGGGTGGGTCGAAGGGCCGGCTCTTGGTGGAGTAGAGTTCGGTCCAGGCGGCTTCGTCGATCTCCGCGCGGAGCGCGCGCTTGAGCTTGTCGTACGGCCGGTCCGCGCCGGTGAAGTACGCGTGGCGCACGAAGAAGCTCTCGCCGTTGTAGTCGGTGTCGATGAACCAGCAGGCGGTGTCGTCGGTGCTGTTGCTGCGGATCTGGCCGGTGGTGGGGTCGTACACGTCCACGCCTTTAACCTCGACCGTGAGCTTGCCATCCTTCTGCTTCTTGATGTCCAGATCGGGCTCGCCGAAGACCATGAACAGGTTGCCCGCGCCGGTCTTCTTGAGCAGCTCGTCGCCCATCGCGAGGTCGGGGTTCATCTTGACCGGCAGCACCACGAGCTTGCCGTATTGCACTTCTTCCTCCGCGACTGCGAAGTCCTCGCCTTTCTGGGTCTTGCGTTTGGGTGCGAACTCTTTGGCCGCCTCGAACGCGTGCGCGTCGAACGCAAACCCACACACGAGCAGCAGGTCGAAGCCTATGCCCTTGACCGCCTCCTTCGCGGCCTCCTTCACCTGCTCAGGGCCGACCGTGCCGTGCTCCGGGCCGATGCTCACCGCGACGCGGCGGGGCTGCTTGCCCTCGGTGTATTCGCCCTCGCCGTGAATCCACTCGCCCGCGTACGGCTCCAACCGCTCGAACGCGAGGCGCTCGTTCTTGACGCGGTTTTGCACCCCGGCCTTGCGCAGGTTGTCGAGGATCATGATTTCGAACTGGCCCGCGCCGGGCTCGCGCTTGGCCTGGGCCTCGGACGCGGGCCGGTCCTCGTCGGCCGACAGCACACGGTGGGGGGAGAGGCTCTCGACCGTGAACGGCCCGGACACGCGCACGCGCTTCTTGTCCTCGTACGGCTGGTCGTAGAGCAGCTCCGTGTCCGCGTTGCGCGCGATGGACGCGTCGATCTCCTGTTGCCGCTCCCGACGCAAGCTCCACCATTGCTTGAGCAACTTTGCGGCCTCCTTGGGCCAGCCGGCCTCCGGCTCACGCGGGATTTCCCATTCCTCCCACTTCTGCTTGAGCAGCTTGTTCAGTTTCGCGCGGAGGGGCTCCAGCTTCTGCTGAAACTTCTCGTGGATGGTGTCGATCTCAGCGTTGTTGGCGATGGCCTTGAGGGTGATGTGGGGCACGCGCTTGTACACGAAGCCTTTTTTGATGTCGCCGTGGGTGTCGTATTGGGGCGGCATCTTGCCGGTGATCTCGGCTTCCTTGGCCACGCCTTCCGGCGAGTCTGCGAGGAGGTAGTAGGGGTAGCGGCCGGCCATGAGCCGGGTGCGGGCGAGCGCGAGCGCGACGCGGCTCGTGTCGATGGTGATCCAGCGCCGGCCCCACTGCTCGGCCACGTACGCGGTCGTGCCGCTGCCGCAGGTGGGGTCGAGCACGAGGTCGCCGGGGTCGGTGGTCATAAGAATGCAGCGCGCTAGAACATCGGGGGCTGTCTGGACAACGTAGGACTTCGCGTATGACACTTGTGTGTCAGTCCAAGTGCTTGTTCTCTTCTTGTAGGGAAAATCTTCAAAGAAAAGCCGGTAGCTGAGGCTGTGCCCCTCTTCTTGCACACGCCCGATATCCGCCAGAATTCGCAATTTCGGCTCGTTAACAACCCAAGCTCCCCCGCTTGGAGGCGGGTATGTTCGCCCATTGAAGTTAAACCGGAAGTCGCATTGTGCGGAATAGGAGGGAGCAAGGAGCGAAAACAAGCGATAATATCTTGTGCCATCCGGGTGTTTGGGTGACTTGAAGTCAGAGGCGGATATTTTCTCCCATGTCCCATCCCGGTACATTGCATACGGCCCGTGAGAGGCGACTTGCGAGACGTCATTTTCCTCATATAAGTGACGGAACTTGAGATTCCGAACATCTTTGGCATAGAACAAGATGTGGTCGTGCATCGTCTCAAGGTACTTGGCACCGAGTGGTATGCTCTTTTTTCTGAAGACGATGTCCGCAACGAAGTTCTCAGAACCGAACACTTCGTCTAGAAGGGAGCGTACCAAGTGGGCGTTTTCAGAGTTCATCTGCACGAAGATACTCCCCGTATCCGTGAGCAGTTCCCTGGCCACAACAAACCGGTCCCGGAGGTAGGAGAGATAGGAATGGATGCCCAACTCCCACGTATCTCGAAACGCCTTCACCTGTTCCGGCTGCCGCGTCGCGTCCCCGGCCTTGCCATCCTTCACGTCCCGCTTTCGCGTCGACACCTGCCAATTCGATCCGAACTTGATGCCGTACGGCGGGTCGATGTAGATCATCTGCACCTTTCCCTTGAGCCCCTCCTTCTCGGCAAGAGAGGTCATAACGAGCAGTGAGTCGCCGAGGATCATGCGGTTGGACCAGTTCTGCTCGTGATTGTAGAAGTCGATCTGCTGCTGGAAGTCGATGCCGTTGAAGTCGGCGAACAGATCGAGCTGCTGCTCGGGCTTGTCCGCCTTGGCCGCGCGGCGCACGTCTTCGACGATCGCGTGGGGGTGGATCTTCTCCTGGATGTAGATGGGCACGACCGGCACGGCCAAGTCCTCCCGATCCTGCTCGTCCTTGCCCTTCCACACGAGTTGTGGATCGAGGGACGGGTCGCGGGGGTAGAGCATGGTCTTGGGCGCGGCCTCGTCGTCTCGCACGAAGTCCTGTAGCTCGCGGGTGGGGATGTTCTTGCGCTTGTCCTTGTGGCGGGTGGACTCGACGCGGATGGATTTCTTCTTAGGGGTGCGTTTCTTGGCCATGAGTTGTTTCTCAGCTTTTTGCCACAGAGGGCGCAGAGGTTTTAGGGCTTGGCCACAGAGGGCACTGAGCGCACAGAGAGAATAAAGGGGAAGACAGACGGAATCCTGGGCACGAGGGCCGCCCGGGGGCCTTGGGAACGACCGCCGCTTGACGGCCCTTCCCAACGTCCAATCCGATCCTCTGTGCTCTCGGTGGCCTCTGTGGCCAATCTCCGCGACAGTGAGTGTTTGCCACAGAGGGCGCAGAGCGCACAGAGAGAATAAAGGGGAAGACAGACGGAATCCCGGCGCGAGGGCCGCCCAGGGGCCTTGGTAACAACCGCGCCTTGGCGGGCTATGTCAACGCGCGAATCCGATCCTCTGTGCTCTCGGTGACCTCTGTGGCCAATCTCCTCTACAGTGAGACGCGTTTGACGCCATCCACCAGTCGCTCTTCTCCGAAGTTGATGAGCAATCCTCGTCGCAGGTCTGTCACCTTCAGATAGGAGAGCACCTGCGCCAGTGCCACGTCGGGCAGGTTGCGGACGCTTTTGATCTCGACGACGACCTGTCCATCGACAAGGATGTCCAGCCGTTGGCCTTTGATGATGTGGCCCTTGTAGTTCACCTCGACCTCGACTTGGCGCTCGAATGGCATGCTGCGGAGTTCCATCTCGCAGCACAAGGCTTCCTCGTAGATCGACTCGAGCAGCCCCGGGCCAAGGATTCGATGGACCTCGATGGCCGCGGCGATGATGTCGCCGGTGAGTTTGTCTTGTTCCATGTTTGCCTCAGAGGCGGGGTGTTGCCACAGAGGGCGCTGAGAGCACAGAGGGCGGAAGGAGGCTGGATCTCTCGCTGGCGGGACTGGAGTTAGCTCTTCTGGCCATCTTCTTCTGTGGCTCAACTCTCTCTGCCCTCTCACTCGAACAGGCTGGGCTGCTCGTCGGGCGGCTTCGTCACGCCAAATGTAGTTCGACGATCTTCCAGCCAGTTGAGGAACTGCTCCTTCTCCTCGGTTGTACGCCACTGGATGGTCAGACAGTTATGGTCCAATGCGACGTCTCTCTGTTTGTCCTGCCAATACTCGCGGATGCGTTTGAAGACGTTCTCGCGCACAAGGCGGCGCAGGCGCTTCTGGCGTTTCCCTCCCAAAAACTCGAACACACCATCGGTGGTTTTGAGCAACAGGTCGTCGGGGGTCGTCGCATACTCGACGCCCAACGGCAACGAATGGAGGTCGCAGAGGAGGCAAGCGCGGACTTGTTCGATCAACGCCTGCCGGTAGAAGTCACGCATCTCCTCGTTGTGGCAGTCCTCATCGCTGAAGACCAGCAGGAGCGGCGCAGGATCCGTGTCTTCGGTCAGACCGGCGAGAACCTCAACGCAGTCCTCCTCGATCCCGACGTGTCTCTTGAAGGCTGAGTCCCAGGCATAGACCATGGACTCCTCCTGGATGCTGAGGCCATGGACGGAGAAGACGCCTGGCTCCAGATGGAGGCCGCGTAGTTGGTGCGTTAGGGCCGTCAGGCATTCGGCCATGGGTGCGCGCCTTTCCTCCGGGAGGACATAGCAGAGCATGCACGAGGACAGCGGGTCAAGGACCTCCGCGAACGCCGAACCAGACGCGAGCAAATGGGCCTGAGCTTGCCTAGCGTTGGTGCTATCTGGGGCGAAGGAATCCGACTTGGCCTCGAAATACAGAGCTTTCTTGTCCGCTTGGCGGCTGAGAATGAGTTCCGGCTCGGGCGCGAAGCTGATGTCACTCGAAGAAACCTCTATTGCCCTGGACGTTTCTGGGGGAAGTGGAAACGGCTGTTCCACGCGGATGATCCTGAACCCCTGTTCGTGGAAAAACGGACGGACCCTATGCCCATCTGACGGCTGTTCCTTGGCCATCCAGAGCAGCAAGTTAAGGTGAAAGACGGGATCGCGCAGTAGAGACTCAGGCTTCATCTGACCTCCATGGGTTTGCTGGCTGTTTGCTGACAACGGACTCGAAAGACTCAGAGCCGATCCACGCTTGAATCTTGGGACAGACGTAGTGCTGGATGTTCGTGACGAGACGATGGAACGTGTTTCCGCATGTGCCCTTTGGCAGGATTGCGACGACTCCTTTGGCGGTGAGTTCCAAGTTGATAGGCTGCCAGAGGTGCCGGTCGGCGCCATACACATGAACCTTCGTTGGACCGAGTCTGATGGGGTTCCCCCAAAGTCGGAAACGGTTACGCTTCTGGAAGGCCATCTGGACCCACCGGTTGAAGGTTGCCTCAGAGAGTGGCTCGCCAAACTGCACGACAAGGGGGACGCCTTTCATCCCGATGCTCGCGCGCCCACCTTGAGCCGGTTCTTCGACGTGGCTCCATGCGCACTCCTCTGTGAACGCAAGGATGGCTTTGTATGTGCGGTAGAGGTAACGGACCGTGTTGCGATGATCCTCGAAGTTGTCAGCCCGGTTCGTGATCTGGCCAGTCTGGTACAGGTCGTGGCCGCCCCGGCCCAGGCGGGAAGGCAGCCGCAGGGCGTACAACGCGTGGAGGGGGGCGTAGTCCTCCTGTAGCTTGGTCAGCGACTCCTTTATCCTGCCGATGCGATCTCCCATCTCGAAACGAGCCTTCCGCCTCTCGATGTCAGGCTTGTCTGGATCGGCGCCAGCGCTGGTCTCGGTTTCATACTCATCTTCCTCCTCGGAAACAGCATCAGCCTCGGCCGAATCGTCCGGCATATCGAAGATGCTTTCGTGACTGAATACGAGTTTGGCAAAGCGACCATCGCCTCGATCTTTGACGTCCCGGTTCCACAGCACCTGGAGAAGCGGGCTGCTAAACCAAGCCGCGTCGAGATCGGGGGCCTGGATCCACCTGGCGAGGCGCTTCTTGGCCTCCGCAGACCCTTCACATGTGTAGTATGCGAAGAACCTCTCGTCGTACTGCTCCACAAAGCCGGTGGTCAGACGGTGCTGCTGTTTCGTCTCTGGGTCCAACACATCATCTGTGAGGGCCATGAAGTGATCGTCGAGCATTTGCACATCCACGCCCAAGCCTTCGAATATGTCAGCCGGGGGCTTGGGCCGGCCGTCGCCACGTCTCGCCACATGTTCTAAGAGGAACGTTTTGACCAACGGCGCACGCGTGTGTGCGCGGTCCAATCCGGCCTTGCCTTCGGCGGAAAGACCATTGAAGAAGCGATAGACTTCGAATCGGTCGCTGGGATATTGGGGAGCAAGTGGTTTCATGTGTACCTCGTGTGGTCAGCATGGTCCGCTGGGCTGTCTGCGGGATGGCCGATCAGAGGCCCAGCAGGCATGGGCTCTCTCTGCCCTATGTTCTTGCTGCCAGTGGTATAGTGCCGGACAGGTGAGCGCGGATGAGGTTCTGCGCGTCCCAGGGATCGGCGATCTCCAGGAAGTCCCACCGGCCGAAGCCGCCGTGGTTGTTCACCGCGGGCACCCAGAGCGCGCAAGCCGTGTCGACCTTGGCCGCCTTGTCCTTGCGCTTCTGGCCGGTCACCTCGATGATGAGGTTGAGCAGCCCGTCGCGGCCGTCGTCGATGTGCGCGATGAAGTCGGGGACGTAACGGTGCTCTTGGCCGTTGAGCGTGTAAGGGATGGTGAAGCCCAGGTTCTGGTTCTTCACATAGTGCACGACCTCGCCCATGTCCTCCAAAGTCTGGGCCATCTTCTGCTCCCAGGACTTGGTGTCGCCGACTACGTGCGAGACGTGGCACTTGTCGGGCCGCGTCTCGTACACGGGCCGGGCCGTGTCGAAGTCCACGTATCGGGTGGAGCCCACAGTGTTGTACGGCTGGAGGATGGGCTTGAGCACGCGCTGCCCGTGGTGGGCCTCCGCAATGGAGCGGTAGATCTTGTCCGCCGCGTCGTGGGCGAGTTCGAGCAGCAGGAGCATCTGGGGGAAGGTGTTGTCCTTGAGCGTGACGCACTCGTCGAGCCAGCGCTTGGTGATGGCAAGGACCTCCGGGAAGCGCCAGGCCTGCACCTCGCTCTCCCATTTGTGCTCCTTGGCCGGCTCCTCGCTTGCGGCCGGCTCCTGTCGGTCACCTCGGAAGTACTTCTCCAGCACGAGCTTAGCCAACAAGAACGCAACCTCCTGAGGCCGGCGCTTCTTCAAGTCGTCCAGTTCGTGGATGGTCGTCTCGCCGACGATGGGCGCGTTCTCGGTCTTGGAGGGGATCTGCTTGGTCGACAGCGAGAGCCGAGAAGCGCGGGTGAACGTGGCGGACAGCTTCTCGTCGGGCATGTCGTAGCGGTAGCCCAGAAGCTTGGGGAAGGTGATCTCGCAGTCCAGGCGCTCGTCCAAGGCCCGCACGTGGGTGACCTCTCGTGGCTCCGGCGGCTCGTCCGTTGAGCCGGCGCAGGGGATAAACGAGAAGGGCACGCCGTACACCTCGGCATACTCGGGCTCGAATTTGTGATCGTCGTTGACCGCGTAGCTCCTGCGGCGCAGGCCTCGGCCGACCACCTGCTCGCAGAGCAATTGCGTGCCGAACGCGCGCACGCCGAGGATGTGGGTGACCGTGTTGGCGTCCCAACCCTCCGTGAGCATCGAGACCGACACGACACACTTGACGTGCTCTCCGAGCCTGCCGGCTTTGCCTACGGTGTTCATGACCTCTCGGAGCAGATCCTCGTCGGTGAGTTGTTCCGCGTCGCGGCCGGGGAAGCGCTCCCGATACTCGGCCTTGAACTGCTCGATCTCGGCCGCGGCGATCTTCTTGAACTCCTTGCTCATGGCCTCGCCGGAGTCGAGTTGCTCGCTATCGATGAGGATCGTGTTGGGCCGGGAGCGCCAGTGGCCGTTCTCCTCGTTGTTGAAGATGGGGAGTGCGCCCGGGATAACGATCTGAGATCCGTCGGGGAGGGTCTTTGACCACCCGGCGATGTAGTCGTACACGAGCTTGGAGACGTTGGTGTTGTTGCACACAACGATGAAGACTGGCGGGGTCTGGCCTCGCTGCCGGGCGGTCTCGTTCTGCTCCCACCTGCGGTAATACTTCTCGTAATTGCCGTAGAGGCTATGGAGCGCGCCTTGGAGTTCCTTGGGCAGTTTCGGCTCGCCTCCGCTGGCGTCCTCAGTGCCCCGGCCCTTCTTGGGCAACTGCTCGCGAATGCGCAGCCAGATCTCGCGATACGTAGGCATGTCGCCCGTCATGGAATCGTCGGCCACCGGGACACGCGGTATCTTGACGATGCCGGATTCGATCGCGTCGATCAGTGAGAAGTCGGACACGGCCCAAGGGAAGAGCGCGCCTTCTTTGTATCCAGAGCCACGCAGGAAGAACGGCGTAGCGGAGAGGTCGTAGACCGTCTTGATGCCGATCTTGCGAGCAACGGCTTCGAGGCCGGAAATCCAGATTCGGGCCTGCTTGTCCCGCTTTTCGGCCTCTTTTCGGTCGTCGCCTTTGAGCTTGACCGGTTCGGCGTCTGCGCGCCGGCGGTAGCAGTGGTGGGCCTCGTCGTTGATGACGATGATCTGTCTCTGGCTTCCAAGCTCTCGGCACACGCGGCGCACCATTTCGTCGGGCGTCTCAGTGAACGCGTCTCCCTTGCCTTTGGACAGCAGCGACTTGGTGAGCTTGCCTGCCGCGACCTTCTCTCGACGCATGAACGCGTGGAAGTTCGTGATAAGAATCTTGGCCCTGCCCAACTCCTGGAGCCACTCCTCCGGTAGCACGTCGCGCTCGCGATAGTAGTTTTGCGGATCGTTGGGCAGCAGGACACGCAAGCGATCGCGGATCGTGATGCCGGGGGTAACAATGAGAAACGCGTCGGTAAAGCGAGCATCCTGGCGATTGGCGAGCTTGTTGAGCGCCTGCCAGGCGATGAGCATGGCCATGACCACGGTCTTGCCCGCGCCGGTGGCCATCTTGAACGCGATGCGGAACAGCCCGGGGTTCGCGGCGTCGTTGGCCTCTCGGATCAGGTTGGTGATCCACGAGTCGCCGAACTTGCTGGCGACTTCGGCGAGATAAATGGCGGTCTCGATAGCCTCGATCTGACAGAAGAAGAAGCGCTTCTCCCGCTCGGGATCGGTCCAGTATTCCAGCAGACGACCTGTGGTTTTCGTGACGCCCGCGTAGCCGCCCTGCCTCCAGATGGAGACCCGCGCCCGAATTTGGTTCACCTCGTGGTTCAGCTGAAGGCGGTCTTGGGTCCATTCGCTTTGGAGGAGAAACGGACTCTTGTCCTTCTTCTTCGGCCGCGCGATAGGGATGAAGTACGCGCTCTTGCGCCGGGACTCGATGATCTCGTTCGTGATGCCTTCCTCGGTGAACTTGAAGTGCCGAGTCGGCTCTGAAAATGGAGTATTGAGGATAGGGTTCTCGATGATGACTTGGCTCACCTGCTATCCCCTCCTGTTGGCGTAGGTTGAATCGGAACGGTTCCTCACCATGCGCCCAGCGACGAGGCTGTCGCGTTCACGGGTCTGATGGAATAGACCAAAGCGGGAGGCCCGGAACGCGACGAGAGGGAAACGTGCCGCCATTATAGCAATTGACTCTGACATTTCGACTCTACGAAAGTCATGACATAGATCCTCTCTCGCCCGCTGGCCATGCCCGTTTGTCGCGCCGTAACCCTTCAGCCACGTGCCACAGCCTTTACACCGTTCTTCGCCCCTGCCCCTCCGGAACAGCAAAAAACGCAAAGACGCAGAGAGGCGAAGGCGCCAAGCAGACGGAGGCTTTGCGTCTTGATCTATCCTGGCGTCTCTGCGCCTTCGCGCCTTTGCGTTTCAACTCAGAGATCTTCGGGTTTACAGCGGGTGGCACTTGGCTGAAATGTTACGTCGCGCCTAGGCGCCGACCTCGTCGGGACACGAGAGAACTACACGTAAATAGTACTTGAAATCATCAGCGTAAAACGTTCCTACCAAAGGCCATGATCTGCGTGGTGTCAGATCGACTTTCTTGACGGGCTTTTGAACCCGCGGGGCATCGGAGACAACCACGCGCCAATCGAGCAGGCAGCAGAGCGGCACTCGCCGGGCCCCCTCCTATGAAGTTGATCAGACCTCATGGCCGAGCGCGAGCCCGGCAAGCGGTCCAGCCGATCCGCAGGTCGAAGCGGGGGCGGTTCACACTTCGGTGTACACGTCCTCTATGCGGGCCCTCGGCTCCTTCAGGGTGAATGCGTCGTAGCTTTCGGGGTAGCCCATGGGCACGAGCATGACCACTTCATGCTCTTCGGGCACGCCAAGAATCTCCCTGACC
>JAJRTI010000391.1 GCA_024278415.1 Planctomycetota bacterium
AGGGTTGCGAGCTTCGCTCGCGAACCCTGGGCTGGTTTACGGAAGCCCGTTGGGCTTCCCAGAGGCCGAACCCGCCCGGACCGGCCAAAGGCTCAGCCACGTTTTCTGCGCATGGCTGTAGCACTTGGCTGAAATGTTACCTTTGCAGAAGCTGCGCGTCGCGCGTGTTCTTTTTGTCCGGGTTGCAGCCGTTTCTGGCGCTGGGGCTCTGACCCAGCGCCCGTCCGCACTGAGGCGTCCTCGCCTCTTGAGCCCCGGGGACGGGGCAATGCGGATGGGTTTGGGGTCAGAGCCCCCAAACCAGAACGATCGGTTGCGGCCGAAGGCCGCGCTAGGCTTACATCGGAAATGCCTTCGGCAGAACGCCACGAGTTTCCCCAGAATTTCCACCCGTCCTACAGCAAGCCTAGCGTCACCGGTTTCTTACGACGATTGTTATGTACACGGGGCCGTGTGGGACGCGCGGGTCGTTTGCAGGGCGATTCATCGCCCGTTTTTCAGCGTTGCTGACGGGCCATAAATGGCCCTACTACAAGCCAGCGGCGTCTGCCGCTCGGATCAGCAAAGCTCATGGGGAAACTCCAGGCGGAACGCCACTTGACATTCGCACAGCTATGGGTGACATTCGCCGGTGCCCGCTGCGGCTGAGCCGTGGCGGTCTGCTGCTCAGCATCTTCTTCTGATACTGCAAGAGAACGCGCTGAGGTTCGACCACGCATGAAGGCCCTGCTGCTTCCACATTACCCTCTCCTTGCTGCGACGTTGGCCGCGTTGTTCTGTCCACTGTCCGCACGCGCGCAGACAACCCTCCTGGTGGACTTCGAGCATGGGCTGGACGCGGCCTTTGCAGTTGGCGACGGCAACGCGCGAGTCGATCCGCGCGCAACGTCCGAGCACGTTCGGATTGTCGATGGCCGGTTCGGGAAGGGCGTGTTCGTTAGCGCTGACGCGCCGGGCGTTGCGCTCTCCTACGATGTCGAGAAGCATCTGAACCCCGAACGCGGCACGATCGAGTTCTACTTCAGGCCGACTTGGCGATGGGCCGACGCGCCGGAGCACGTGACGCTGCTGAGCACGTACGGCGGGAACGGCACCGGGTTTCGCCTGCTCAAGAACCAATACAACTGGTTCGGCTTCTGGTACGCGTTGCGATACAAGACAACCGCTCGCGTGATCACGCAGTATGTGCGGGAGGCGAAAGTGATGGGGCCGCAGCGTTGGGTGCACGTGGCCGTCTCGTGGGACAAGGCCGAGGCGCGCCTGTTCATCGATGGCCGCCTGGTGTCCGTGTCCGATCAGTGGGAGGTGGCCGGCGGGCAATACCGCCGATTGGCTCTGGGCTGCATGGCGTACGGCGAGGGGCGCGGCGCAGGAGGCGCGTTTGACGAGCTGCGTCTGAGCGCCGCGAAGAAGTACGTCGCGAGCTTCCTTCCGCCAACCGCGCCTCTTGCCGTTGAGAGACGGAAGCCGCCCGGCGAGAAGGAGCCCCTCGTCACCAGCTTCCCAAAAGCGCAGTGGGGGTCGAACCGGCCCGTCGAGGTCGAGCGGGACGGCCGCGGCCGGATTGCCCTGCGGCTGCGACGCCGCGACGACGTTGGCGACGTGGTTTACTTGCCCACGGCCGGACGCTTGAGCCGGTTTCTTGGGACGTTGCAGCTTCGCGCTCGGCTCGCGGAGCCGGTGCAGCTTCCAGCCGTGCTCTTCGACGCGAGCGACATCGTGTTCAACTACCGGCGCGGACGCGACCGCTCGCGGCGCACCGGCTGGCGGCTGTCCCTGACCCGCGACGCCCGTCTCCTGTGGCAAAGCCTGGAAGACAAGAGCGTGGTGGGCCGCGTTCAGTCGAAGCCACTGCGACTCGAAGCCGGCGAGTGGCATCGATTCGGCGTGCGCTGGCGAGCAAGCCGCGTGACGATCCTCTACGATGGCGCGGAAGTCGCCTCGGGCGTGGGCCAGGGGTTGCCATCCGCGCTGCCGCGATACGTGTATATCGGCTCTCAGAGCACCGCTCAACACACCTTCGATGGATGGATCAGCGATGTCCAGATAGCATCTGAATAGGATTGCCACGCTGCTGTTGCTGGGCCTTGTCTCGGCCTGGCCGGCGTGTCTGGGGGAGGAAGTGAAGATCGTGTCCGTGCCGGAGATGTTCACGCGACAGCGCGGCTACTTCACCAAGGGCCGCTTCGGCCAAGCGCTCTGGTACCACAGTCTGGTCCACGGCCTAGGGTATCCCGTAGCGTTCGGCGCGGACCGGCTCGAGGCGGGCACGATCAGCCTGTGGCTGCGCGTGGCTCGGCAGCGTTGGGCCTATGACTGGCAACGGCCGCTCACCTTGGGCGACGGCCGACAGACCATTCGCCTGCACGTGTACAGCGGCCATCCCGAGGCGACGAAGCTGCGGCCCCGTTACCTCCGAGTGAGCGTGGATAACGCGCCAGGTCGCCCACGCACTTGGTATCACGCGAACACCCGGCTCGCGCCCGATTTCCACCAGGGCTTCCACCACGTGCTGTTCACGTGGAAGCCCGGCGAATCGGCCGCGTACATCGACGGCAAGCGCGTGGGCGGCAAGAGGGAGGCGCGGAACTGGCTCGCGCCGTTCAAGGGCAACGCCATGCGGCTGACCCTGACTGGTTACGGCGCCTGGTACGATGAGATTGTGCTTCTGTCGCGCTTCACCACGCCGGAGGAGGCGAAGGCCATCCATCGCCGCGGTCGGGCATGGCAGGTGGGCGAGCGCACCGCGCTGTATCTGCCGTTCGACGGCTCCCTGCTGGGACAAGCCGCTATTCCGGCCAAGGGATCGGGCCTCGCAGTCGCCTGGTACACCGACACGACCGACAACCACTTCCTGGCCCACGATCCGACCGACCTGAAACTGCGCGTGGCCAACTGCGGCGCCACGGATCGGCGACTGCGGGTGCGGGGGCGGATCGAGAACCTCGACAAGGAGGTCGTCTGCGGGGTCGATCAGCCGATCGTCGCTAAGGGACGCAGCGTGCTGGAGACGGCAGTGCGCCTGAAGCTCGACGAGCGCGGCCTGTTCTGGGCCGATCTCAAGTTGGCCGACGAGGCCGGCGCAACCGTGGCCGCGACGCGCCTGGCGTTCGCGGTGACCCTCGGGCCGGACGTGAGCCAATACGCCGCGGAGGACATCCCGAACGGCATGGTCATTTCGCAGAGTTCGCATGCCGCGCCGGGGCAGAAGTGGGCGGGTTTCGAGTCTCTGAGTTCCTGGCGGGACTTGGAGTACAAGCCGGGCCGGTGGGATTTCTCCGACCTCGACATGGTCGTGGCCGAAGCGGTCCAAAACGGCCAGGAGCCGCACCTGATGCTCTACGGCTCACCGGACTGGCAAAGCACCGGCGATCCGGCGCCGGCCCGCTACAACCGTCGCCTCTGGGCCGCGCCGCGGGAGAACGCGGCGTGGGTCGATTACGTGAGCCGGATGGCGCGGCGGTACAAGGGCCAGGTCCGCACCTATGAGGTGTGGAACGAGCCGTACTGGAACGATCCATCCGGCGGCTACTTCTACGGCACTGCCGATCGCTATGCCGAGCTGGTCCGCGTCGCGGCGGACGCGGTGCACGCGATCGACCCGGCCGCTCGGGTCGTCTCCGGCATGGGCGGCCCGGAGAGTTGGCGGCGCAAGGTTGCGCGGGGCACCGCCGGCAAGGCCGATCTCTACGGCACGCATCCGTATCCCCTGGCCACCCGCTTCGACGCGGACGAGAAGCGTCTGCTGAACACGCGGGCCATGCTCAAGGACCTGGCCGCGAGCCCGCGCCTGTCCAATACGGAGATCTCGGACAAGCAACTGCATCGCCTTGCGGTGCACGCCGACGGCCGGCCCATGACCGCCGCGGAGTTCGGCCGCCTCGTGCCCTGGGACACGATGTCCTCGTACTACCGCAAGATCGGGCGAGAGGGCTTCCACGACCATTTCACGTCCGCCGCGATGCTCGTGCGGTCGCACGTGATGTCCCTCGCCGGCGGGTGCGAATACATCATGTGGTGGAACTACACCCCTGGCGTACCGGGCACCACGTTCAAGGCGAACACGCCGTCGCTCCAATCGGTGGCGTACGCGAACTTCGCCGGGATCGCGGCCGGCCATCGGTTCGTGCGCCGGATCGACCTGGGCGCGGACTACCTGAAGGCGTATCTGTTCGAGCACAAGAAGACCGGCCGCTCGTTCCTTGTGGCGTGGGCCGACAAGGAGCCCGAGACGGTGCGCCTCGACGTCGGGCAGGCCGACCTGGAGGTGCTCGACATCTATGGCATCAAATACGCCGCGCAGAGACACGGCCCGCTGCTCACGCTCGGGCTCACCATGTCGCCGGTGTACGTGCGCGGGCTCGCGTCGTCGCCGAAGTTCAGCGAGCCGATTCTTCAAGTGAGCGCCGCGCAGGCCTTTGTGTATCCCGGCGAGACCGCGACGCTGAACGTCTCGATCTACAACCCGCTGCCTCAAGGGATCGAGGGCGCTATCCGCGTCGCCCTGCCCGCGGCCTTTGCCAAAGTGCAGGCCCAGCGCGTTCGCCTCGCCGCGAGGCAGAAGCGGGTGCGCGAGTTCACACTCGCGGTGCCCGACACAGCCGCAGGCAGCCAGCCAGTGGTTGTGACCTTAGACACCGGCGCGGCCGCGCTCGGCCGGATCGAACGCCGAATGCTCCTGCCCGTGCGCCTGCGCGTCGTCGCGCGGCCGCTGGCTCGTGCGCCGCGCATCGACGGCGACTTGACCGAATGGGGAGCGCCGGAGGAATTCCCCATCCGCATCGACCAGCCCCAGCAAGTGGCGATCGGCACGCCGTACACCGAGATCCACGACGACCCGAATCTCACCTGTGACTGGAAAGGGCCGAAGGATCTGCGTCTGGCCGCGGCGCTCGCGTACGACGCGGACAACCTTTACCTGGCGGTGCGAGTCTGGGACGATGTCGTCGTCAACGTGCGCGCAGCGAAGCGACCGCCGCTATCGTACGAAGGCGACTGTGTCGAGTTGTTCCTGGACGCTCGCAAGCCCGATCACCAGGGGCAGCGCGCGTACACGCCGGAAGTGTTCCACATCATGGTCGTCCCGCCGGTCGAAGGCCATCCCGCGCCCATGTTCCACCTGAGCAAACCTCGGCATGGCAAGCTCAAGGCGGCCGCGTTGGACGCGGCCCGGCTGAAAGATGGTTACACCATCGAGATGAGGCTGCCGCGCACCAACTTCCCGTCGGTCCAGTTCGCTCCCGGCGCCGCGATCGGGTTCGACATCGCGATCGACGACTCTGACAACCCCGATGTGCTGGGCCGCAAGAGCCAGCTCGTCTGGGCCGGCGACGGCACGAACCACGCGGATGCTTCGGTGTTCGGGCGACTGCTGTTCGAATGAATAGGCCGGAAGCCGCATGCGCCAGCATGCGGGATCTGTCCCTTTTGGGTTCGTCCCGCCGTTTATAGTAGGGCGATTTATCGCCCGTTTCTTCAACGTTGCTGACGGGCCATAAATGGCCCTACTACAAGCCAGCGGCGGTAGCCGCTCGGATCAGCTAAGCCCATGGGGAAACACTTGGAGACCCTGCCCTTGACAATCTTTCCTGTGCGGCATCATCTCATCGTGCTCGCGTTCACGATGGCGGCAAGCTCAGCCGCGCCAGAGGACGCTCCGCTGGTCATCTTCGACAGGGGCGCGGCCCGCGTCTACCTGGACGTGCCGGAGGACGAAGCCCACGCGCTTCGGATCGGCCCGGCGATCGACGACTTGGCCGACTGCTTTAAGGGCATGACTGGCGTGCCTCTCGCACGCCGCGGGGGAACGGTCCAGCTCTTCGATCCCACGCACGAGCAGGCCACCCGCTTCGAGTGTGCGATCAAGAGCATCCGAGACGCTTCGCGCCACTCCAACAACAATGCCGAAGCCGCGCTCGTGCTGGGCCCGACCCCGCGCTTCGAACGCGGCCCGTTCGCCGGGCCCGGCGAGAAGGTCCGATGGAGTGTCATGTGGCATCGGGGCGGCCGGCGGCTCGTGTTTCGTCTGACCGTGGCCAATCAGCCGTACTATGGGCCAGGCTACGGCCCGTTCACCTTCACACAGATGCAGGCGAGCGCACCGCGATTCGACGCCGGTGGATCTGTGCGGATCGCGCTGGAGATGCGGAATCACGCGGACGGTTGCCTGCGGGGCGCCTACAAAGTGGGCGACGCAGCATGGGTCTACACCGATTGGTTCGACCCAACAAAAGCAGGGACAGACACGAGAGCCCCCGGCAAGTCGGACAAGAACGGCCCGCAAGCGTGGAAAGAGGACTGGCCCAAGCGTTGGGCGAACGCGACGGCGTTCTACGTCACCGCGTATGCACCCAAGGGACGCCAGGCAACCATCGTGATCGGTGACGTCCGCGTCGCGCGCGGCGGACGGGTCGCGTTCGCCAGTGGCTTTGAAGATGGACGCCTCGGCCCTTGGAGCGTCAATCCCGGCCAGGGCTCTGCGAGAGCGGAGAACCGCGCGGCCCTGCTGAGTCCCCAACCGGGCGGCTGGCACACGGTGGGGTTGCGCGCACAGGACCCCGGCCCGGCTTCGTTCGCCGGCCGCACGCCGTTGCGCGCAGAGTTGAGGGACTACCCGAAGGGAGTGAGCCGGTTCGACGCCCGCACCGTTCAGGGATTCGAGATTCACGCCTCCGAGAAGCAGATCGTGCTCCGCGCGTGCACGCGGCTGGGCCTCCAGAACGCGGTCTACTATATGCTCAACCACTGGGGATGTCGCTGGGTCATGACCGGCGAGCTGGGGCGGTGCATTCCGCGACGGGAGCGGCTCACGTTACCCAGAGGCGTCACGCGGTTCGCGCCGCGCAGCGATGTGTCCGTCGAAATAGGGCCGCGGACGGCTTGGCGCCGGGGAAACCTTGCCGGCTGGGAGAACTGGCTCAGCGGCCAGCACTACTGGCTGTACGCGATCCCGCCGGACAACAACTTCAAGACCCATCCCGAATGGTTCTCTCTGGTCGGCGGCCGGAGAGCGCCCCGCCAGCTCTGCACCACCGCGCCCGAGACCATCGGCCGCATGATCGTCAGGGCCAAGCGCTTCCTTCGGGATGCGGCCACGCGCGTGAGCTTCCCCATGGACCCGATGGACAACATCGACTTCTGCCAGTGCGCCGCGTGCCGGGCGATCGACTCGCCGAGCGCGGCGGCCAACGGTGTGCCGTCGATGACCGACAGGGTGGTCCGCTTCGCCAACGCCGTTGCCGCGGGGATTCGGAGCGAGTTCCCAGATCGATACGTGGCCTACTACTCATACTCGACCCATTCGCCCCTCCCGGTGCATGCGCGCCCAGCCGACAACGTGATTGTCATCGTCTGCCGCAGCGGCCGCTGCTTGCTCCACCTCACGCCCAACAGCCAGTGCCCCACCTCCCACTTCCACGACTTCGTGCGACGCTGGCGGGAGCTGACGCCCAACATCTACTGCTACGAGTACGATCCCATCTCGTGGACCGGCGGATTGCCGTGCCCCACGTACTTCGAGATGGCGCGGTCGCTCAAGCACCTCCTCACGGTCGTCGGCATCAAGGGCAGCTACTCGGACGGAGGCGATCGGCCGGCCGCGTACGCATCGACTTACATCAACCGTTACATGGCGCGGCGCATGAAGATGGATCCGACGCAAGCGCCTGGCGAAGTGCTGAGGGACATGTGCCAGAGCTTCTTTGGGCCGGGCGCGGAGCCAATGGAGCGGTACTACCGCACGTTGGCCGAGGTCGCGCAATACACGCACAAGGGCCGGGCGCGAGTGGGCGGAGGCACGACCTACTACCACGAGCTGTTCAGCCCAGACCTCGTGCGCCGCGCGCGCCAGCACCTGGACCGGGCGTTGGCCTTGGCCGCGGGACAAGAGCCTTACCGACGCCGGGCCGAAATGGTGGACATGAGCCAGCGCTATCTCGAAGCGTATCTGGCCGGCGTGTGGAATGCGCAGAAACGCCAGTACAACGCATCTGTGGCGGCTTTCGACCGCATGGGCAAGATCATCGACGAACTGGCGCAGCACGGCTTCGCCAACGCAACCGATGCGAGACGCCGGGCGAAGACAATGCGCATGAAGGCCCTGGCCGAGCATTTCCCCAAGAAGTTGGGCTTCGTGACACGCTGGCAGTTGCTCGGCCCCTTCGATAACACCGATCGCAATGCGCATCTGTCGCAAGACCGCTTCGAGCCCCTCGCGGCCATCGACAGACCGGTCGTTCTCAGGACCGGAGCCCAGGCGCGGTGGTGGCCATATGAGAGCCCGGGAGGCTTCCTCAACCTCGAGCGCGCGTTCGCGGGCAAGACGGGCGACTGGGATCTGTCCTACGCGTATGCCGGAACAACGTACGTCGCGCCGCGCGCGATGATCGCAGAGTTGCGCATGGACAGCTTCTTCCCCTTCCGGGTCTTCCTGAACGGCAAAGAGGTGTACCGCCGCCTGGGGCTCGACGCGGACTGCCCGGACAAGCGCAGCGTGGAGGTGAAGCTGCGAGCCGGCAAGAACGTCGTCGTGTTCAAGCTCTCACAGACGGTGGTGAGCACGGCCACGTATCCCTGGGGCCTCTACTTCCGCGTGGTCATCGACGAAACGCGGGCCGACGCCGCCACCTTCCCAGCGAAGTGGGCCTTCCGCCTAGACCCGCGCGCGGTGGGTGAGAAGGAGGGATGGAGCGCGGCCGACCTCGACGATTCTGCATGGCGCCGCATCGCCGTGCCGAGCTGGTGGGAGCGGACGCCGGTAGGCCAGTACGACGGGACCGCGTGGTATCGCGTCCGATTCACGGTGCCGCGGAAACTGGCCGGCAAACGCCTGGCGCTGAAGTTCCGCGGGGTAGACGAGCAGGCCTGGGTTTATCTCAACGGCCAGTACCTGGGCGAACGGACGGTCGCCTCTACCGGCCGGTCCTTCGCGGAGTTCTGGGACGAGCCCTTCGAGATCCCGGTGCCAGCCGACCGCGTCCGCTACGGTGCGCCCAACGTCCTCGCGGTGCGCGTCCACGACTCGAAATACGCCGGCGGCATTTTCAAGTCGGTGCGGCTGCTGGTCGATGAATGATGTCTGTGATCGGAACGCGAACGCGTTCCGCTCCGGCCGCGTCCACGCCCCTGTTTTGAGACAGATTGGAGAACAGCAAGCATGAAGAACGCCCCCGCATTGGATCACAGCGCTTCGCGTCGGGTCACAGCACGGCGTCTTCACACGTCGGCGGCTTTATGCGTTCTTCTGGCGGCTGGGGCAGGCGGCCCCATCGCGTCTGCGGAAGAGGGCGCCACGTTTTTCGTCGCCGCGAACGGCAACGACGCGTGGTCCGGCAAGTTGCCCGCGCCCAACAGAGCGAACACGGAAGGGCCCTTCTCGACGCTGGCGCGAGCCGTGACGGCCGCACGCGCGACGCGGGCGCGAGGTGCGGCCGCGCGGATTGTCGTGCGCCGAGGCACATATTACTTGACGCGCCCCATCGTCCTCGGACCGCAGGATTCGGGTTTGGCCATCGAGGGAGAGAGCAACGCAGTCGTCGTCAGCGGCGGGCGCAGGATCACCGGCTGGAGGCCCTATCGTGGCAAGATACTTCAGGCCGACCTGTCCGGCGTCGCCCTGCCGGACCTCAACTTCCTCGAGCTGTACTGCAACGGCAAACGGCAGCCCATTGCCCGGACGCCGAACTTCGATCCGAAACACCCCCGGCACGGCGGCTTTCTGTATGTTGCCGGCGCGGTGGAAGCGGGCAGCCGGACCAAGCTGCGCTACCGGGACGGCGAATTGGACCCGACGAAGTGGACCCATCCGGAACGGGCCATCGTCGTCTGGTGGCCGAAGAATTACTATGAGAACGTCTGGGCGGGGCTCAAAAGCGTGGACCCGCAGAAGCGGGTGATCGAGGTCGCCCGCGGCGTGGGGGAGGTCCAGGGGGGAGAGCGCTACTACGTGTGCAATCTGCTCGAAGAACTGGACGCGCCCGGCGAGTGGTACTGCGACCCAGGCAGCAAGACGCTCTACTTCTGGCCGCCCTCGGACAACATCGACGCGTTGGAGGTGACGGTCCCTGCTTTGGATTCGCTGTTCGTGATCAAGGGCGACACGAAAGGCGGCCCCTTGGTCGAGCGCGTCCGCATCGCGCGGCTCGCGTTGCGCGACTGCCGCAAGAACGCGGTGGACGTGACGGGGGCGAAGAACTGCGTCGTGGCCGCCTGCGACATCCGCAACGTGGGCGTCGGCGTTCGCCTGGGCGACCAGACACACGCCTGCCGAGTGGTCGGCTGCGACATCACGCAGACCCTCCAAGACGGCATCGCGATTGTGGGCACGGCCAGCAAGCACGAGCGCGTCAGTGGCCACGTCATCGACAACAACTATATCTGGGACTTCGGGTACGGCGACTATCACAACCGGGTGGGCGGCATCTGGCTCGTGGGCTGTTCCCACTGCAAAGTCACGCACAACCACATTCACGACGGCCCGCGCTACGCTATCGGCATGGACGTGGGCAACGACAACGAGATCGCCTACAACCACTGCCACCACGTCAACATCGAGACCGCGGACACCGGCATCATCGAAGCGGCCACCGCCTGGCACTGGCGATTGCCACAGGACAAGGAACTTGAAGCGAACCTGAATTACAACAAGGGCAACTCGATCCACCACAACCTACTGCACGACGCGGGCGGGTACGGGCCGGCACGCGGCGGCGACGGCATGGAGTATCCCCATTACTCGTGGGGCATCTACCTCGACACGCATTGCAGCAACTGGCGCGTGCA
>JAJRTI010000392.1 GCA_024278415.1 Planctomycetota bacterium
CAGCAACAAGCGCGGCAGCATGCAGCCATACGTGAGAAAGGCGTGCCGCAAACACGGCGTGCGTCTGATCGAAACGGCCAAGGAGGGAGCGGTGCGGGTGACCTTGGCCCCTGAGGCGGTGCGCATCGAGCACTTCTCGCGCGGCGAATGGCGGAAGACGGACGCCCCCCAACCCGGCCGCCCTACGCGCTCCTCCCAGCAGCTTCGCTAGCTCCCCGCATGCGCGTGGCCGCAATCGTCGCGGCCAGGATGATCCCGCCGCCTAGCAGCGTCCGCGTCGAGGGAGCGTCATGCAACAAGATCCACGCGAACGCGATGCCATACACGGGCTCCAAGCAGGCCGTCACGCTCGCGAGTTGCGTGCGCACGAAGCGGAGGCTGTGCACGAACAGCGCGTGCGCGAGCGCGGTGCAGAAGACCCCAAGGCACGCAAGCAGGAGCCAGTCCCGTGGCGAAGGCGCGGCCCCACTCCCCAACGCCAATGGCAGCACCACCGCGCAAGCAATGCCGTTCTGCCAACAGGCAATCGTGGCCGCGGGGTACGAGCCCACGTACTTGCGGTTCGCCACGGACAGCACCGCGAAGCTCACGCCCGACGCGACACCCCACATGGCCCCGCGGGCCGCGGCATTGCCCACGTCCCACGACGGCGGCACCAGGGCCAAGCCCACGGCCACGGCCGCGGCCATGGCCACGTCGCGCCCCCGCAGCGTCTCGCCAAAGAACCACGGCTCCAGGAAGGTGACGAACACCGGAAACGTCGAGAACGTCAGCAGCCCTACAGCCACGGAGGAGAGTTGGATCGCGTGAAAGAAGGCCGTCCAGTGGAATGCCAGCAGCGCGCCCAGCGCGGCGAGCGCAAGCGCATCCCTGCCGCTCGCCGCGCGCCACTGCTGCTTTGTGCCCAGCACCACAAGCCCCAACACGACCGCGGCAAAGCCAGCCCGGCCACACACAATCCACACCGCGGGCAACGCCAGCCACTTGCCGAATAGCCCGGCAATCCCGAAGAGAAAGACGGCCGCGTGAAGCTCACCTAAGCCTCGGTGCTTGCCTGCCATGGGCGCGTCAATCCTCGTGATGGATCTCGTCGATGAGAATGCCGGGCGCCAACGCTAACCCCTTTTCTCAAACACACCCATCAGCTCCCGCGTGCCCACGGGCTCGGTATGCTGGAATCCCAGCCGGCGGAAGCACGCGGCCATGGACGCCTCGTCGAAGCGCTCGTGAGAGTACGGGATCCCCGGGTCCATGAAGGATTCGGCGAACCGCGTGAGCCACGGGTTCTTGTGGGACGTGTGCTTGACCGGCTCGCAGATGATGACGCGTGTGCGGCACGCCGCGATCATGCGATTGATGAGGTCGTCCTCCTCGGGGATGAAGTGGTACAGGCTACTCATCAAGACGATCGCATCGGCGCGCGGAATGTCTACATCGCGCACGTCCGCTTCGATGACCCTGAAACCGTGCCGGGACACGCTCCGCACAAACGTAGGGTTGCAGTCCAAGCCCTGGTAGTCGATCCGGCCGTTCAGCCATCGCGTCAAGATCGCCGGCCCGCAACACACGTCCACCACGGAGTCGCAGCCCTCCAGAACGCGGGCCACGGCCTCATAGCGGGCGGCAAACTCGCGGCCGTAGAGCAGCCGCATGAAGCACTCATACATGAGCGGCGAAACGTAGAATAGGCCTCTCATGGCGCGAGAATACCCAACCGGGCCAACTCTGCGCGGGCCACGGCCACAGCATCGGCCACGGATGCCAGGTCCTGGGTGAGCATGCCAATGGGGAAGCAGCCGATGCGCGCCAGGTACAGCCAGTCCGCGCGGCCCAGTGGCGGCTGGAGCAGCACGGGCATATCAATCGGCCTCGGTGTCGGCGTGCTGATCTTGTACACCTTGATGTGGGGCCCTGGACGCTGGCGTCGCCAGAGGCTCATGATGGTCTCGGAGTAAGGCAGTGCCCGGTTCCCTTCGAACGGCTTGAACTCCGCGACCACCTGGAAAGACCGGTCCAGCATGGCATACCCGCGCAGCACCGCGTCGCGGTACCGCTCGTTGAACGCGAGGAAGCGCCGCACCTGCATGGACGACACGAAGTAGTTGGGCCGCACGAACACCAAGAAGCGCTGGGACTGGCCGCGCGCGTACACGCAATAAGGATGTGTCGGGATCGGCGGCATGAGCCCCTCAAGCAGCACGCAGGCGTAGCGAGGCACATGGGCCTCGACCCAACGCTTGGCCTGGTAGCGCGTGTCCTCTTGGTGGCACAGCCAGTCGAACCGCACTGCTCGCGCAAACGGATCCGCGCACGCCAGGACCACCAGGCCGGCCAAGACGCGTCGCCTCGCTCGGCATCGCCGCGCCAGCCAACAAGCGCCCCAAGCGCCTGCGATCAACATGAACGGCACCGGCGGCAACGTGTACCGCGGGAAGCACATCTCCTTACCCAAGTGGATGGCCAGGTACACGCCGGGCGCGGCCAAGAGGGCCGTGGCCCACTTAGGCCGCCGCCAGAACATCGCGGCCACGCCCATGGCCGAGAGCGCGTACGCGGCCCAGCCCAGCCCCCAAGCGTAGTACTTGTGGTGCAGGAGCCACACCGGCAAGGGCTCCTGCGGATTGTCGCGGTGCGAGGCTTGGTTGAAGACTTCCTCGTAGATGTCCCCCAAGTACCGGCCATCCGACACAAGCAGTGGACAGAGCACGAGAATCGTCGCGCCAAAGACCAACACCGCGCCCAAGCAAAGGCGCAGAGAGCTACGCCATTCCCGAACCCCCTGCCGCAGCAAGACAGCCACGAGCGGGCAGAGCAAGGCCACGCCGCCTGTGATCTTCGTGGCCGTGGCCACACCTCCCGCGACAGCCGCGAGCCAGAGATGGACGCGAGCGCCACTTCGCAGGTACGTGGCGCTGCGCTCCATGGCCATGAGCAGGAAAAAGATCATGGCCACGTCCGGCATCGCCGAGTGCGCGTTGCGCACGGAGAAGTAGTTGAGGCTCAGCAGCGCGGCAGACACAAGGCCGACCGTGCGGCCGAAACCGACCGCGCCAATGCGATACGCGGCCAGCACGCTCAAAGCCCGAAACACAGCGGACATGAGCCGCGTCGCCAAGACGAGCCCGCCGCCGTCGGCGAACGCTTGCAGACCCTCCGCCGTGCCGAACGTGCTGTACCAGAAACGAGTGATGCACTTCAGCCCCATGACCAGGTGGACGTAGAAGGGGAAGTTCGTGAGAACGCCGATCACGTCCCGCGGGTTCAGATCCTCACCGGACATCACCCATGCCGTGGCGACGTACTGATGGGTGTCGGGATGCCAGATCATCGGGAGGCCCCAGCGCGCCCCGCTGCATCGCAGACCCAGCGCAATGATGAAGAGAACCCCGACCCCAATCTGCACACGCCTTCTCTTTGTTTTGCAGTTGCCGATGCCAGTCGGATGCATACTCTCGTCCCAAAACGGCCTTTGCATGGATGGGCGAAGCGGGCAGGGCGGTATCTTAGGCCATCCCCACCGCCACTGCAACACTTCTGTTCAGCGAGATCCCCGACCCGTTCGGGCTACCCGCATGGCCCAACACCGCCTCCAAGGGGTATACGCGCGGACGCTTGTCACGCGCGAGTGTCATGTCGCCTGAAGTGCCGAACCGGTCGCCGCCCGTTGGGAGTGAGGCCCGTAAGGGCCTCCTCCTCTTCACTCACCGGCCAAGGGGGCGGCCCAGCGTTCGCTCGTCAAGCGTTACAGCGATCTTTCTCATGGCCATGGCAACCCTCCTCAGCGTGGCCCTATGTCAGGCCAGACAAGTGCCAGAAAGGCAAGCAACTTGAGCCGTCTTACGGCACAACCGCGGCACACTCCAGAGAAACTCATGGCCCTCTTGGCTTGACACCCGGCCGGCTTCGTGATCATCATGGGGGCTTCTCACACGAGCACACCCCCCTGGAGACTCTCATGCGCCGCATCGCTTGGGCCCTCGTTCTTGGCCTTTCGACCTTGCTGTCCGCCGCGCCCAGCGGCTACACCGTGCGCGCGCTCGACCGCCGGTGGAGGCGCATCGAGCAACTGCGCCCGCGCATGAGCGTGCGCGAACTGTTCGGCTTCGCGCTCGATGCGGC
>JAJRTI010000393.1 GCA_024278415.1 Planctomycetota bacterium
CGAAGTCGTTGAAATCGACGGCCACGGGCGGGTAGCAGGCCACCGGCGCCCAGTCGTGGAAGCCCGCTTCGAAGCTCGAATTCTGGATCAGGTTCCGGCACAGATCATAGTCCGGCGGATGAAATCCGTCGCACTTGAAGAAGTTGACGCCGGCGTACGTCTTGCCGATCTGCGCGGGCGCATTTCGATTCTTTGGGAGCTTGATCAAGAACTCCGCGACATCCCCCTTCGGAACGGCGCGCAGTTCGACGTAGGAGTTGCGCTTGACGAGACGGTAGTCGATGAGCTGAAGCCGGCCGATGACGGGTTTGAGCGCGAAGCTTCGCTCCGGGTCGTCGGGGTAGAATGTGATCCACGTGTCGCGCACGTCGAAGAGGCGGGCGACGTTGTTGTCCTTCGGCTTGTACCATGCCGCGAAGGTCTTGACCTTGTCGCCCGCGCGGACACGTTCCCCGGCGAAGTTCGCCACGTCGCCGGTAAACTGGAAGAACCCGACTTGCGAGAGCTTTCTGTCCGCGGGTTGGTCGAAGGCCAACTCCACGCGCACGTCGATTAGCCCATCCTTGGTGAGCCGGGCGGTTTGGGTGAGGCCGGCCGTTTTGCCATCCTTCGTCAGCGGCAGGCGCGCGCGGTATTGGACGGAACGCGCCTTCGGATCGGCCAGGAGTTTCGCCTTCAGAAAATGTTTCGGACTCATCCATTTGCGATAGGGCGTGCAGGCCAACCAATGGGCTCGAAACTGCCTCCGCCCGCCGGCCTTGATGACGACGTACCCGCCGACGGACACGGCCTTGCCGCCCTCGCGAAATTCGTGGGCGGCCGCGTCGAACTGAACAGCAAAGGCGCTGCGCGGCAATGCCGCAACGAGTATTGTGATAGAGAGCAAACGTTGTATGACTTTCATTTTTCGCACTCCGAGTCTCGGGTAACCCTGAATCCGTGATCTACGCGGATGAATTCACTGCATGACGCGACGCGAAACTCGCCGGGACGGCGCGGCGGAAGAATCGCCGTTCGCCGGAAAAACGGCCGCCAGCCTCGATCCCTCGATTTCCGCCCCGCGGGTTTCCCAACACTCCGCCGCGGTCTCCGCGCGCTCGCGGCCCAAGGTAGCACAAGGATGACGGGACGCCAAGCGCGTCCCTTTTCTTCGCGAGGGCTTCGGCCGACGCCGACGAACCGCGGCGACGTATCGGCGCAGCCACCCCCAAGCGACGTCATTCGGAGTCCGCGTCTCTCTCGTAAAGGCACAGGATGCGGTCCGACGGAACACCAACCGTTCGGCCGCCTCTGGCCTCCAGGACTTGGAAGGCGTTTGTGTTGCCGCGGCGCAGATCCTTGGGTTGAGCAAACAGGGCGCAGCGGACGTTGCGGCAATCCGTCAGCCGCACCAGCGCCTTTCCGGGGTGCGGTTGGGTGGTGTTCCCAAAACCGTAGAACCCCAGGTCGGCCGAGCGGATGGCGTGGAAGATATTGTTGTTGCCGGGCTCTAGATTGTAACCGATGAAGCGCACGCTCCGCGCGTTCCGGATGACGGTTTGATCGCCCGCCCCAACAGAATGGATGCCGCCATATTCATAGAACGTGAGCGGCTCGGTCGTGTTCTCAATGGTCAGGATGTGAAAGCCGGGATCGGCTGTTCCCGGCCGGAACTCGTGAACGCAGGAGTACCAGCGGCCGCCGCCTCCGCCGCAGACCCGGTAGCGGCTTACGGGGTATCCCGGCCTCCTGGACGCCATCCAGTCGAGGCCGGTCTGAGAGACCTGCTTCACAATGGAGCGGCGTCCCACGCGCCATGTCAGAATGTTGAAGTATCGGCTCTTCGGCGGCGTCATGGTGTAACCGATCCTGACGTTGCACAGCACGGCCGTCCCGTTGGGATCGTCGTCTGTGATCAGGATGGGGGTCTCCCGTTTCGGGGCCCACTTGTCATCGGTGAACAAAATGGCGGTGTTGGGGGACGCCCCGAAAAGATTGGTGCGCGCGTGCAGCCGGATCGAGGCGTCCAGACGGTAGCGCCCCTTGGGCAGGAAAATCTTTTCGTATTTATCGATCGCCTTCTGGAGGGCGGCGCGCGCACAGGTCTTGCCCGTGTTGTCCAGGCGCAGATCGCGCACCGCGTTGACGACCTCCGAATCGCCGTCGCCGTATTCGGGGATCCGCCCCCACAAGTGGCGTGAAAGCAGGGCGGCCGGCGGCGCTCCGGCGGCAGCGATTTTGACGATCGTCTGCTTCGGCGTCCGCCCGTCGATCAGGGACGCTGTGGGGCAGGGCAATTCGCCCGAGCCGCCGTCCACGGACTTCGTATTCTTGTTGCAATAAGCGTATTCGGCGACATGCGTCCACACGGGGCCGCGCGGGAGCAATTCTTCTGTCCCGCTTTGCGCCACCGTCGCCGCGCCTTTGACGTATACGTTTTCGAGATACAGATTCTTGCCCGCCGCATTGTCGATCGCCGTCCCGCCGTCCGCAAGGACGATCGCGCCGTCCATGAAGAGCATATTGCCGTGTACGCTGCTTCGATACATTTCCTGGTTCGGGAGGCTCACGACTGGTCCTGCGGCCTTCTCGATCCGAAAACCGCAAAGGGTCACAGGCCCCGCGCCGTCGAGAAACTTCAGGGCGGCTTCGGTCTGGCCGCGCAAAACGAGCCCGACGTAGCACGGCGGATTTCCGCCGATCAGAACGCCGAACCGGCCGCCTTCGATTTCAAGGCCGTAGACCCCTCCGTTCGCGAACGTTCCGCCCTCCAGCCCGGCGAAGGCGTGCGTGGCGAGAATCTTGACATTCGCGACCATGCTGCCCTGCGCGCCCTTCCAATAGACTCCCACCGCTCCCGGGTTCCGTCCGCAATCGATCGTAATGCCGTCCAGAATCGCGAAGTAGCAGCTCGCCGGCCGTCCATGACGATAATCCGCTATATTTCTTCGGTCGTATTGCTGCCACATGGCGACGATGCATTTCGGATGCCGCGGGTCATCGAAACCCGCAGCGCCGTCCTGCAGACGGATCACCGGACGTTGAAGGCGGTCCCCGTACAACTTGCACGTATGCACCCGCGAACCCTGGCATATCACCCTGTTCTTCCTTTTCGCAAAACGCACGTAAGCGGTTTGGCGGCAGTTCAGCGTGTCGGAGATCAGATACGTTCCCGCGGGAAAGTACAAGACGAGATCGAAATCGCGTCCCACGCCGACGACGTGGTTCAGGGCCTTGGTGCAATCCCGTTCGCCGGCGGGGTCCACGGCGTTGCCTCGCCAGCCATCGTAGAGGGTGACGTCCAAGAATCCGTCCTCAAACATCTGTCGCTGCCGAGGAGTGAGTTTCTCCCACCGCCGGGCCACCCACGGCGGCTTTTCAAATACGAGGGTACGAAAGTGCTTCCAGGCCGCCGGTGGCGAGACGCCGCCAAAGTCGCGTCCCGCCCCTAATCCGACAGCGGCGGCGAGCCCGAGAATAAAGACGCACGAGAAGAACGCTAGCGGCCAGCCGCGCCTAACACCAGCCGCGCCGCCGCGGCCACTCCGCCAGCGCCGACGAACGGCGTAGGCAAGCATCGAAGTTGTTCGCATAGAAGAGGGTGTAGGTCTGATTGTACGTATCCCAACGCGTCGCATTCTGGAGTTTCAGTTTCGAAGTGGATTCAGGCAGGTTCACAACAAACGTCCCGGCTCTTCGCCTGCGTGCAACCCCTCGCGGACACCGCAGCCCGAAGGGC
>JAJRTI010000394.1 GCA_024278415.1 Planctomycetota bacterium
AGTCGCGTAGAACAGCTTCAACTTCTTGGCGGAGGTGTCGTTGTTGACTCGTAGGAACTCCACGATGTCGCGGTATGCCGAACGGATGCGGAGGACGGACGTTGTCTTCTCGGTCACCTCGTCCAGGCGGGTCGAATCCTCCACGACCTTCTTCAGGATGCCCTTGCTGTCCTCATACTGTAGGACCAAGCGGTGGCGGAACACTTCGTCGCCCACGTCGTTGATCGAGGACGCCGCGATTTGTCCCTTCAGAGTGTCGCTGGGCTTGTCGTCCGCTTCGATGAGCAGATCCCGGATCGCGCAAAGAATCAGGAAGATGGTCGTCATGCGCTGCTGACCGTCAATCAGGCTTAGCGTCCCATCGCCTTCCCCGCACACCACAATACTGCCAAGAAAATACTCCGGACCCTTGATCAGTTGACCATTCTCGTCGAAGAACTCGTCCTGGACATCTTGGAGCAGCTTCTCCACCTGCTCTCGTTTCCACACGAACTCGCGCTGGAAATCCGGCACCGTGTAGAAGTCCTTGTAGAGATCCTCAATGGACAGATCCTTGGACTCGATCTTGATGCTCTCTTGACTCACTCCAGCCATCCTCCTTCAACCAAAAGAGTGCGCAATCTCTCCGCCTCGGCGAGCGCCTGCTTGAACGCAGCGACGGCTTCGGGCAGAGGGGCACGTGCGTCTCTGCGCACCGCGCTCATGGAGTGCGCCGATAAGCGTGGCGCATTCCAAAGAAGCCTCGGCGTTGGGGGGAGCCCCGTTCGCCTGCAGGATGCAGATTGTGGCCCTGTTCGAGACGCCTGTCAAGGCATCGCAGCTACGAGTTTCGCCTGAATACGCTACGATCGCACCCCAAGGCCGGTATGGCCGGGCAGATTTCGTGAGGATACACCCGCTCGCGGCCCACCAATACGCGGGACGGGGAGGAGCAACTCAAGCTTGAGAGACAGCAGGACTCGTGTTCCGCGAGTACGAGATCGCGCGATAGGCGCTTCCGAGCAGCCTGCCAGCCACGTCATGTACTGCTACTGCTGCAACATGACTTGATGACTCGAAGCCAATTCATGCATCCCGATCCAAATAGCCGGAGTTTCCAAACTCCGGCTATTTCACGACAAGCGCGCAGACGTGATCTCCGTGCCGAGAACGTCAACTCGCCAGTCACGCCATGTAGCACTTCAACACGACTTGATGACTCGAAGCCAATTCCTGCGTCCCGATCCAAATAGCCGAAGTTTCCAAACTCCGACTATTTCGCGGCAGGTGCGCAGGCGTGATCTCTGTTCCAAGAACGTCAGCTTGCCAGTCACGTCATGTATTGCTGCAACATGACTTGATGACTTGAAGCCAATTCCAGCGTCCCGGACCAAATAGCCGTAGTTTCCAAACTCCGGCTATTTGGCGACACGGGCGCAGACGCGATCGCTCTGCTGAAAACCTCAACGGGGCGCCCGATTCCTCAACAATTCTGCACTTCGATCGCCGCTCAGAGTCTTCCGTCTCGCGATCGGCGATTCTCTCGATGCGCGGCCGCCGTGGCGCTCACGGCTTCAGCGTCGCCCCGCCCTTCCGCTTCCCAGCCACGTCCACCCGCGCCGAGCCCACGACGATTGCCTGCGCCAGCCCGTCGGTTTGATACTCGATGAGCACCTCCTCCCCCGGAAGCCCGATCTGCGCCGCGTCGATGCGCAGCTCCTTCAGCCCCCCCATCTCGATCACAAGCTTGGGGCCGTCCGCGATCTGGATCTTGCACTTGCCAAGCTTCATGCGCGCCGCGGGCACGAGGTGCGCGTAGTAGTAAGTCTTCTCCTCGTCCGTGGTGAGCCACAGCACCTTCGGCGGCTTGGGATCCCGCCGCTGCTTTGCGAGCCAGTCGAAGGCTTCGTCGTACTTGATCTCGTGCCCGCCGTTGAAGACCGTCAGCCGCGCTTGGTGACCCGGGACTTGGGAGACGAGGTTGTACGAATCGACGGAATGATGAAACGGCACGCTCTTGTCGTGCTCGCCGTGCTGGATGTCGAGCCGCGTGTTCGATGCATTCTGGATGAACGTGACCGGCGAGCGCGTGAGGTATTGCCAGTCCACCTCCGCGCTGTCGCCTGGCTTGCCGCCCATGCACTGGTGCACCCCGGCCGCGTACCCTTTGTTCTCGGCCTGCCACAAGCGCAGGTCGGAGATGCCGACCCACGCGCTCACCCCGGCCCATACGTCGGGGTACTTGCCGGCCATCATCTGCGCCATGTGCCCGCCCCCGGACACGCCCATGAGGTAGACGCGCGCGGTGTCGACGTTGTAGCGCTCGCGCATGAACAGCACCGCGTCCATCACGTCCCGCTGTGCGGTGATGGACGCGCAGGCCAGCCGGGCATGGGGGTTTTGGGGCGTGTTGGGTCCGCGGAAGTTGGGCAGCACGAGCAGCCACCCGCGCTTGTTGGCCCGCGGCCCCATGGCCTTCGCTTGCTGCCGGTACTGGCCGCTCCACGTGTGCAGCCCCACGAGCAGCGGCGTTGGTTTTTGCCGGTCATAACCTTCCGGCACTTGCGCGAGCGCCGGCTGCTCCGCGCCATCAACGGAGGACTTGATCTTGATCTCGAACGGCCGGCCAACAGGCTCAGCGGCAGACGCCAAGGCCACGACGGCGACGAGGAAGATGAATAGCATGTAGGGATTCATCTGATCACGCGTCACCCCACGGTTGGAGTGCTTTTGGCGAGACTCCGAACGGACTACCCCAACTTCTCCGCGGTCCCCTCGATCCCGTACACGTTGCAGATGAGTTCGGTCATGCGCTTCGCGGTGCCGGCGATGCCGGCGTCCACGTCCTTCATGTCTTCGCCCGCGGGGCGCTCGTACGCGTGCCGGATGTCCGTGCCGATGTTGAGTTTGGCGATGCCGTTCTTGATGCCTTCGAGCACGTATTCGATCTGAATGCCCGACCCGCCGTGCAGCACCATGGGCACGCCCGTGACCTCGCGCAGTTTGCGCAGGTGCTCGATGTTCAGCCGCGCGGCGACCTTGTCTTGATTCTTGGCCGCGCCGCTGATCGCGCCGTGCACGTTGCCAATGGCCACCGAGAGCCAGTCCACGCCCGTCTCGCTCACAAAGCGCGCGGCCTCGTCGGGGTCGGTGAATCCGCGGCCGCTCTCGAACAGCTCCTCGTACGGCGGCATGGGCCCGGCCTCGTGGCCGAGCACCGCGCCCAGCTCCGCCTCGACCGGGCAGCCCTTGGGGTGGGCCATCTCGCACACGGCCTTCGTCGCCGAGATGTTCTCCTCGAGCGGCAGCCTGCTCCCATCGACCATGACCGAGTGATACCCCAAGTCGAGCGCGTTCTGGATCAGCGCCTGGTAGTCCACCCGTTCGCCGTCCTCGTCGATCACCGGCGCATGGTCCAGGTGCAGACGCGTGAACGCGGGGTCCGCGCACTTCTGATACTCGTCGCGCACCGCTTCCCAGCTTTCCGCCCCAAACTTCTCCACGTCGGGCCGCGCGCACTCGATGAGGCCGAACGTCTTGTGCTTGGCGAGGCCCTCGGCGATAGGCTTGAGCATGGGCAGGTAAGCCACGTTGAACGCGGGCACGAGGATGCCCTGGTCCGCGGCATTGCGCATGATGTCGGCGAGGGGAGTGTTGGCGGTGATCACGTTAGGGCTCCTTGGGGTGGGTTTTCGTGGGCGGATGGGGAGCGCACCAGTAAACCGGACTCGGCGAGCGAGGTCAAGCATGGCGGTCCGTCACTCGCTCGCGCCAAGCGCCGTATCCAGGACACCTCACAGCCGCGTAGTTGGTGGGCGCGCCCACCAACTACGCGGCCCGGACCATTGGTGGGCATAGCCCACGCTACGGCTGTCCCCTGTTTTCTACTGCCGCCACGTTTAGGGCGTTTTCCGACATACACTAATGAATGTGCCGGGGACCGTTGAGAGCGACTCCGACAACGGCAACGGCGGCAAGGCTCAGCACAAACAGGGCTGTCAAACCCAGTGCGAGTTGGTACCTGATGCCTATGGACTTGTTCATGAACAGCACACCCACCATCGCCATCAAGTATCCAGCGCAGACTATGAGCGTATCTGCTGTCCAAGACAGGCCCCGCATCCCCGTCAGGCATGTCCAGACCACGCCATAGAGCCCGCTGGCCATCGCAGCCAAGAATCCAACGGCGATAAAGCACATCCCGACACAGTGCGTCTTCAGTGCGGCAGAGAGAGCCCCCCGCCGAGGAGTGGAGACGGGCCGGGCCGGTTCGTCGCTCTGGCCGTCATTCCCACCGCCGCGCCACTTCCTGATTCCCCAGTCAAGGCCGACGGCGACCAGCGCGCCAAGCATCGCCCAGTACACTGCAACCAACGCAAAGACGCGGAAATAGTCGCCGAACAGGTATGACCCTAGGTCCGCTACGAACCCGCATGTGAACCAGACAAAGCTCGCCATTGGTCGTCCCCCGAGGATAAGGAACGTGAGGAAGGCGGCGCTTCCGCACGTTGCTCCCAGAGTCGCCAAGAAGCGCAGCCGCGGTGCGAACGACTGTCTCTTCATGGTTGCATTCCTCCTTGTTATTCGTCGAACTGCCCAGCGCGTCCTTCACTTCGATCAACCTCCGCGCCGCGTCGTACGTCTGCCCCGTGCGGTTGCTGAGCGGGTCGGCCATGGCTGCGAGCAGATTGACATCACTGTACTCGAGTTGCGTCACATTGCCAAGGCTGTTGGTGCATCAAGCACCGGATGCGGGCAACGGCTCGGCATCTCAATCATCTATTCCGTATGGCATCCCCGGATTACGTATGCACAGCATTCGCGCGGTTCCCTGCCTCCTCCATTCCGCAACGGCGAAAAACGCCTCTTCTTACTCATTGCGTGTTGCACTTGGCTGAAGTGTTACCGTTTTGGGGAATCAGGCGATAGGCCTTCACTCACTCTCCCCCATCGCCTCGTCCAGCAGTGTGCGCAGCTCCTCCCGGCGGCAGCGCCGCGGATTGGTGTGGAAGCACATGTCCCGCACCGCACCCCGCACCATGCGGTCGAGATCGTCGCGCGAGCAGCCGATCTCGGTCAGCGTGTGCTCCAGGCCCACGTTGTCGCGGAGCGCCGCGACCGCGTCCGCGGCCACGAGCGCGGCCGCGTCATCGCCCATGTTAGACACCGGCATGCCCATGATCTCCGCGACGCGGCGCAGCTTCCCGGCCGCGGCCTCCGCGTTGAAGCGCATCACAGGCGGCAGGAGCACCGCGTTCGCCAACCCATGGGGCGCGGCGTCGATCTGGTGCGCGAGCGCGTGGCACAGGCCGAGGCCTTTCATCGACATCGCGCTCCCCGCGAGCGCCGCGGCCATGAGCATGGCCGTGCGCGCCTCCATGTCCTGTCCATCCGCTACCGCGGTGCACAGCGCACCGGCGATCAACTCGATGGCCTCCTTGGCCTGCGCGTCCGCGAAGGGGTTGTACGCGTCGACGCAGTACGACTCGATCGCATGCGCGAGCGCGTCCATGCCGGTGACGGCCGTCAGCCGCGGCGGCATCGTGAGCGTCAACTCGGGATCGAGCACGACCGCGGTCGGCTTGAGCAACGGCGAGAGCACGACGACCTTGGCGTGTGTCTCAGGGTCGCTCAGCACGAACGCACCCGACATCTCGCTGCCCGTCCCGGCCGTGGTCGGCACGGCCACGACCGGCGGCATGCCGGGCTCGACGCGTTCGAAGCCCTTTTTCGCGACGTTGTAATCCGACGCCGCACCCTCGTGCGTGGCCATGAGCGCAACGGCCTTGGCCACGTCCATGGGGCTGCCGCCGCCAATCGCGAGGAGCACATCGTGGCCCGACGCCTTGAACGCGTCCGTGGCCGCGGCCACGTCCTGCTCAGTTGGACTCGCACTCACGTCGCCGAAGACGTCGAACGCTACGTCTCGCTCGCGGAGCGCGTCCAGCACGCGTTCGCATAGCCCGGCATCGATCACACCGCGGTCAGTAACGACGAACGCAGACTTGCCAAGCTCAGCGACCCGCTCGCCGACGCATGCCACTGCGCCCGCGCCGAAGTCGATGTGGGAAGGCAGGTTCTCGATGGTGTTCATGTGACAAATTCATCTCTGGGCGCAGTTCTCCGGACTGCGCCCCTCCCCTCACAGCGCTGCCCCGAGAGCAGCGAAGAGAAGTCCCTGCTCCGGAGGCTTGCTCGAGTTCGTGGTGTGGCCGGAGGTGGAGGCCTCGTTGGTGGGGCCAGGAGGCCCCGGATGCGGTTGGGTTCGGGGCCAGGAGACCCCGAACCAGTAATGATTCACCTTGTCACGTTCACCCCTCGCACACGCCATCCTCGCCCACGTTCGACACCGCGGCCAGCCCGGGAGTGACCGACGCGAGGAGCGACGTGTACAGCTTCGCGCCGCCATCCAGCTTGAGCAGCGGCGTGCCCTCCTCGAACGCGCCGGGGAGGCTGCTGAATGGCTCGAGCGCGGTCGCGTACGTACGGCCGAACCACGGGTACCCGGGCGTGTAGTGGAACTCCTGCCAGATCCACACGAACGGGAACACGTCCTTGTCCCACCGCATCGCGAAGCTCAGCTTCTGCGTCGGGTTCGTGAGCGCGTACCAGCCGTCGTCGAGCGCGTGCAGGTACTTCATGCGCTCCTCGTCGCGCTCCTCGACCTTCACGAGGCTGTGGTCCACGCCGTTGGCCACCGGCCACGGCAGGGTCTCGCCGTCGATGATGACCTCCTTCGCCGGCGCGTCCATGCGGCACGTCTCGTCGACGAAGGGCTTGCTGAATGCGGGGTGATGGCCCCACATGACCTCCAACGGCGTGCGGCCTTCGTTGGTCACCGTCTCGTCGATGAACAACGTGGCCAGGCCCGCTTTGAGCGTGAGCGTTTTCTCCAACAGGAACGGCATGCGGATGGTGCGCACCCAGAACTTCACGCTCACCTGCTCAGGCGTGTCCTCGACGATCTCATGCTGCCAGGGCAGGCCCCACACTTCGCCGTGGAACCCGAGGGCCGCGCCCATGTACTCCGTGCCGCGACTGCCGAGGGGGAAGATCTCCTGCCACCCGCCCTCGTAGTAGTCCGGGAACTGGTTGGCGGTCGACACGCTCGGCGCGTACTTGCTCGGCGACACGATGCCGCGGAACGAACGCCACATGAAGTCGACGTCTCGCGGCTTGTAAAGGAACTCGAAGATGTCCGTGCCTTGATCCGCGAGGATGCTGATGCGGACCAACTCGTTTTCCATCACCACGACGCGCAGGTCGTCGTAGAAGTACCGGTCGCACACGCGTACGCCGCGATTGCGGTAGTGGGTGTAGTCCATGGGGTTCCTCTCGATCAGCATGCAGCGAGGTGGATGAGCCACGCGGCCAAAACACTTGCAGCCTGCCGCGGGGTGCACTATCGTAATGCATGCCCAAGCGGAGGGCAACGGGGTTGCCGAGCGATCCAGGACTCACCGCCAACGAGACTCGCACCATGAGCTTCAAAACCGCCGCGCTCGTCTCAATGTGTCTGGCCGCGTCCGCGCGCGGCCAGGGCCTGCTCATCGACGACTTCCGCGGAGAACTGGCCGACTGGACGCACAAGCCCAACGCGGTGCTTTCGCTCGACCGCGGCGCGCTCAAGGTGCGCGTCGACTTCAGCCAGCAGCGCTACACCTGGTTCCGCAAGGCATATTACGCCAAGCCGCTCGACCTGAACAAGTATGAGGGACTTCAGTTCCGCATCAAGGGAGGCGCGGGCTGCGAGTTGCTCGTGCACCTTATGACCGACGTCTCGTCCAAGCCGCCGCGCACGTTCGCCATCGCCAAGCCGCTCAAGCTCGAAGGCGATGCCTGGCGCACGCTCTACGTCGCGTGGTCCGAGATGGCGAGCCAACGCGGCGCGGAGCGACTGACGCCGAAGGACCTGGGCCACGTGCAAGAGGTCAACTTATCGCTCGTGACGCGCCGCAAAGGCGAAACGACCGCATGGATCGACGACGTGCGCGCGGTGATGCTGCCGGCCGCGGTGAAGCAAGCCAAGCTCGCGCGGCTGCGGTTCCGCCGGCCGATCCAGGGCGAGCCCGCGTTCTTCGCCATGCTCGACTACGAACGCATCCCATCCCTGGCGTCTGTGCGCGCCGCGTTGCCGAACTATGCGAAGGCCAAGGCGGAGCTGCTGCGCCACATGCGCACGCGGGCCACGCCCCGCTACTACTTCGACCCGCACGACACGGACGCACTCGCCGCGGCCATGAAGAAGCTGTCGCCCAAGTGGCCGCCCGCGGTCGTGCGCGCGGCCGATCGGCTCATGACGCACGAATACACGTGGGAGGGCGAGACGCGCAAGCTGACCCGGCCCTTCGACTACAGGCAGAAGGGACGGCAGTGGTCCGCGGTGCTCAACCGCTTCGGCTTCCTCACCCACGTCTCCCGGGCGTGGTGGTTCACGCGCGAAGAGAAGTACGCGGAGGAGGTCGTGGGGCAAATGTGCGAGTGGGCGCGGTCCTGCCCCGTGCCGCTGCACGGGCCCGCCGGGCGCACGTGGCTGCCTCTGGAAGTCGGGTGCCGCGCGCACACGTGGCTGCGGCTCTACATGAGCGTGCTGCACTCGGAGTCGCTCACGCCGGAGGCCAACTACACGATCCTCAAGTCCATCGCGGAGCAGGCCAACTTCCTCAGCGACCCGGACCTGCGCATGGGCCTGCCGAACATGATCATCGTCGAGAGCACTGGCTTGGCTGGGCTCGCGATCCTGTTCCCCGAGTTCCGCGACTCCGCGCGCTGGCTCAAGCGCGGGTTGGAGGTGCTCGACAGGGAGCTGAGCAACCGCGTGCTCGGCGACGGAGCGTGGGAGGAGGTCACCCCGGGCTACCACTCCTGGGTTGCGCATTCGTGCCTCGGCTTCGCGATCCTCGCGCGGCGGAACAACGCGGCGCTGCCCGACGGCTTCGAGACGCGTTTTCGGTCCATGTACGAGTGGGTTCTCAAAATCGCCAAGCCCAACGGCCATAAGCCCATGCTCGGCGACGCGGGCGACAGCCACGTGGGGCCGCTCATGACGGAGGCCGCGCTGTTCTTCCGCGACCCCGAGTTCCGCTACTTCGCCCGCGACGCGATCTCGCCGAGCCTGCTCGAATGGTTCGGCGCGGACGCAGCCAAGCAATACGCCGCGATCCCCAAGCGCGAGCCGCGGTTCCGCTCGATGCTGCTGCCCGACTGCGGCCTCGCGGTCATGCGCACCGGATACCAACGCGGCGACAGCTACCTCCTCTTCGACTTCGGCCCCATCTGGTCGCACACGCACCAGGACACGCTCGGGTTCAGCCTCTACGCCGCGGGCCAGACACTGCTCTGGGATAGCGGGGTGTGCCAGTACGACATGCCCGAATGCCGCCAGTACTATCGCCAAGCGCGGGCGCACAACGTCGTGCTGATCGACGACGCGGACCTCGTCCTCGACCGCAAGCCCGTGCTGCACATGTGGCGCAGGTCCAGGACGTGCGACTTCGTCGACGCGGAGGCCGCATTCAGGGGCATCGGCGTCAGGCATCGCCGGCAGGTGCTGTTTGTCAGGCCGCGCACGTGGGTGATCCGCGACGTGTTGCGCTCGGACAAGCCGCATCGATACACGCGGCTGTTCCACGTGCGCGAGAAGGCGAAGGTCACGATCAATGACGCGGTGGCCACTGCATGCGATGGAAACGGCCCCACGCTCACGATCCAGACCCTGCGGCCATCGGACTCGCGCATCCAGATCGGCAAAGGCCTGCTGACCTACAACCACGGCCGCGGCCCCGGCAGCAGCAACCTGCCCGCGCCGGTCGTGGAGATCGTTGCG
>JAJRTI010000395.1 GCA_024278415.1 Planctomycetota bacterium
GCCTCGTGAGTTTGCCGAGCTTCGATTCCACGCCTCCCTCGAACAGCTTCGGATCGATCTTGCACGGCTCGCCGCGGTCGTTGAAGCGCGGCGCGCGGTCCGCGATGAGCAGGCCGCCGGCCTGCACGAACGCGTTGATGGTCTCCGCGGCCGTATCGGGCAGCACGTCCGTATCGCAGAGCAGGAGAGCCTTGCGGCCCCCAAAACCCTCGTCGAGCACCGCGGCCTCGTGCGCGACGTCGGCGTCGCCGAACGCGCGCAGCAGCAGTTGGTACGCGTAGCGCGGCCGATAGGGCTTTGTGACGCGGCTGTAGTAATCGGCTTGGGGGAAGTAGAGCGCGGCCTCGGACAGGGGCCGGTCGAGCTTGTTGAGCAGCGCTCCGACGGACCGGATCTTCTTGGCTTCGCGGCCGAAGTCGGCCCAGCGCGCGTCCCGCGCGCCGCTGCCGGTCGCGAAGGCCCGCGTGATGAACGTGTTGACGTAGTCCACGCCGTGCGCGAGCGCGACGTACGTGTGTTGGCTGCTCGCCTCGACGGGAACCTGCTGGTACGGGTAGTTGCGATCGTCGATCTCGGTATAGTGGCCCCACGGCTTGCCGAGATGCCGGGCCACGTCGCGCAGCATCGCGTAGCAGTAGTGGCCGCCCACGTATTGGATGCGCTGGGACGTGGGGTAGAAATAGATGTAGTTGTCGTAGTCGATGCGGTCGGCCGGCCCGCTCCACGCGTAGACCTCCTGCATCGACTTCGCAGCCGCTCCGCCGAAGCCGCGGAGATCGTACGTCAGGACGAGATCGAATCGCGCGCCGAGCGCTTGGGTGATGCGCTTCACATCCGCGTAGGACTTGCGCACGTAGTCGGCCATGAAGCGGGACAGGTCGATGCGCTTGGCCAGGGGCAGCTCCGCTACGGCCTTCGGATCGGGGAACGCGTAGCCGAAGCGTTTCCGGAACGCGGCCTGGCAGTGCTCGCAGTCCGCGAGCGATTTCGGCGCGATGTGCGGCTCGTCGATGATCTTGAGCGACAGCCCGCGGGGGATGCCGTTGCCGAGCGCGACGTAACGCTCCAGACGCTTCGTGAGCGCGGCCTCGTGCTCCGGCGCGAACACGCATGGCTTCGAGTGGCCGCTCCGGCCGCAGAGCGTCAGGTGCGTATAGTCCTTGAACAGCACCATGCCCTTGGCCGCGGCACGCGCGACGACGGTGGGAGTCTCGGAGGTGATCGTGTTGAAGCCGTGGTCCCACAACTCGTCGACCCGCGCGCGCTGCATCCGCTCGTCCATCTGCTGCCCGCCGCCACGGGTGCCGGCGATGCCCATGATGGGGAAGATGTTGTCGACCACGAGCGGATCGACGATGAAAACATCTTCCGTCGTCTTGGCCGTCCACGGGCCGTCGAGGCACTTCAACTCGACCTCGAGCTGGTACGTGCCGCTGGCGAGATTGGGCAGGGACTTGTCGAACTCGACGGGCTCCATCTTGCCGTTCTTGGCCTCGCCACGCTCGACACCAAAGGCGAGCACCGTTTCGTGGTCAGGGTCTACGAGAGCCGCCTCGATCGCGACGCTGCCATTGTGATCGGCCGCGGCTTGTCGGAATTGCGCGGCGATGCTGAACCGAATGTGCTGCCCAGGATCAAACGTGTTCCAAGGCCGAAAGCGCACCTCGGCTGCGACCGGCGCGCGCCGCCTGACGGCCGCGACGTAGGCGGGCGTGCGGCGAACCACCGGCCGTCGCATGAGCCAGCACACCGCGTCGCGCACGAGGTCGCCGAAGAACGGCCCGTTGAACAGCGACTCGTCCGACTGGCGGTCCTCCGGCGTCGGCATGGCGTTGAGCACGAGCACCCGGCCCCCGCCGAACTGCCCGGCCACGAGCACCGGCGCGGAGGGGACGTCCTCCGCGTCCGCGTTGTCCACCGGGAACGGCTTGCCTGTGTCCGCGTCGACAATGCTCAGGTCGTCGACCGAGATGCTCTTGCCCAACTGGAAGTTTCTGGCGCGGGCGCTAAAGCGAAAGGCGAAGGCCATGCGCTTGCTGTCGGGCCCAGTCTTGAACGTGCCCTCGTAGCGCCGCCACGCAGACGTGGGCTTGATCGTGGCCAGCGTCGTGTCGAAATACTCCCGCGCGGCCGGCTTGGCTTCGAGCGTTTTCCACGCGATGGCCACGGGCTTCACGCTCGGCAGGTCGCCCCTGAGCCAGAACGAGACGCGGTAGGTCGTGTTCGGCCGGCAGGGCTTCGCCCGCGGCCCGTCGTACCCGTTGGTGTCGCCGGCGATGAGAGCGACGGAGATAAACTGAGGCTGCCCGGTCGCCGGGTTGATGTAGAACTTCTTCGTCACGAGTTTGGCCGCGCGCGCGCTGTTGCGCCCATCCGCGGCGGCCACCATGCCGTCGCCTCTGCTGCCACCGCTGTACACGCTCCAGTGCAACGGGCTCCGGCCTTCGGCCCGCATCAGCACTTGCGCGCCGGGCTTGGTTTCGAGCGCGAACGCTCGGCGCACCAGGCCCAAGTCCTTCGGCACGCCATTCACGACCGGGTGCTTCGCGGCCACGCGGGCCGGCTCGTTCACGCTGAACGGCCCTTGGCCAGCCGGCGCGGCCACGGGCAGCAGCTTCGCCAACCCGGCCTTGAAGTCCACCGCGTTGCCCAACGTGTTCGGCCCGGCCACGAACAGCAGCCCGCCTCCGCTTGCCACGAAGTCCATGAGCCACTGCATCTGCTGCCGCGTGATCACGTACGGGTCCACGTCGATCATGACGACCGCGTCGAAGCCGAAGAGCGCCTCCCGCGTCTTGGGGAAGTTCGACAGCGGCAAGTGGAGCCCGCGGAAGAGCGACACCGCAACGTCGGCCTTGCGCGGCAGCGCCTCGATGGCCTCCTCGATGTTGTAGTAGCCCGCGCACGATTGCTTCACCATGAGGATGCGCGGCTGCTCCCCGCGGGCCAACCGCGACACGGTAGGCTTGTAGTCGAACCGGACCTGGGGCTTGGGGCGGATGCGAATATCGTCGACCGCGAAGTCGAACTCGGCCGGCTCGTCGTCCGCGGCCTGCATGCGGAACGTGATCTGCGTGGTGGGGATAAGCAGCCAGCCGTACACGTTGCGCAGGCGCTTTGCGTTGTCAGTGATGGCCAGGTCGGCCCGCACCCACTTGCCCGGCTGGATGGTCTCCGGCGTGGCCACGACGAGGTCGACGAAGTTCCTGGGGCTGACCCGAAGCCGGCAGATCAGCGCGCGGCCGGGCAGCAGCTTAGCGGTGGTCAGCTTGTACCAGAACGTGACACCCTCGTACGCGAGCAAGGGCTTGGGCGTGGCGAAGTTGCGGGAGATGAAGCAAATCTGCCCGGGCTTAAAGCGCACGTGTGCGGTGAGCACCTGCGAGCCGCGTTCGGCATCCTTCACCACGCGGAGGCCGGTGCGGTTGGCCCCTCCCTTGTAGTAATCGCCGGCTCCACTGATCCACCAGCCTTCGGTCGAGCCGGACTCGAAGTCGTCGACGCGCAGGCTAGGCTCGCCGGCAAAGGCCACGCACTGGGCAAGGAGAAGCATCGCTGCGAAACATGGGACGGTGCGCATGACGTTTCCTCTGGTCGGTTCTGGGGGGGCGGGGCGGCGTTGGCGCAAGAGGCCGCCGCTTAGCGTTGCGATTGTGGCACGGTTGGTCCGCCAACCGTGCCTGCTATTCCATGTGTCGCGGCTTTCACGGTCGGCAAAGGCCAATGCCATTAACTTAGGGCATAGGCGCGTCACGCGTGGCCATCTTCGTCCTTCCGCTGGGACACTGGTCTAGCCAGCTTTAGCTGGCTCTCTGCCTTGCCACCACGTTCACGTGGTGGACAGCAAGCCTTCCCTTCGTTGGCAGGAGCGCGCTTCAGCGCGGCTTCTCGATTCAATGGCGCCAGGCAGAGAAGCCCTGCTGAAGCAGGCTGGTTCTGCTTTGGAGGATGGCCATCGCGACCACCAGATGAATCTGGCGGCAATCAGACAGGCCAGCTAAAGCTGGCCACGGAGTGCGCCTTTGCTCATGCTGCGTAGAGCCCGCGGGCGGACTGGTCCTCAAGTTAATGGTATCGGGTAAAGGCGACCGCGCCACATTCGAAACACGACACATTGAGAGCACAGAGGGCCACGCAATCAAGTCCCGGCCGGCCTATGCTTCTCGAGGAACGCGCCGATGCCGCGCACGTACGCGTCGCCCATGTTCGTGAACCCGTAGTTGTGGTCCCCGCGAAGCTGGAAGAACTCCTTCGGCTCGGGCAGGCCCTCGAAGAGCTTCCGGCCGCACGCGTACGGCACCACGTCGTCATCGGGGCTGTGCACGACCAGGATGGGGCAGCCGGCTTGGCTGGCATAGGCGAGCGTGTCAAACTTCATGCGGCACAGCAGGCGGACGGGCAGGAACCAATAGATCCTCGCGCCCACGTCCGCGACGTGCGCGAAGGTGGATTCGAGGATCAGCGCGCGGGGCGTGTGCTTCTGGGCCACCCACGCGGCGATGGGCCCGCCAAGCGACCGGCCGAAGAGCACGATGTCCCCCGCGGCCACGCCGCGTTGCTCGGTCAGGTATCGCCATGCCGCGTCGGCGTCTTCGTACGCACGCTGCTCCGAGGGCGAGCCCGGGCTTTGGCCGTAGCCGCGGTAGTCGAAGATGAGCGTGCTGTAGCCGAGGCGGTTGAAGATTAGAAGCGTATCGAGGCGGTGGGAAATGTTGCCGGCATTGCCGTGGCAGAAAAGGATGACCCCGCGGGCCTCCTTCGCCGGCACGAACCACGCGTGGATCTGGCTGCCGTCCGCAGTGGCGATGCGGAGGTCCTCATATTCCAAGCCGCCGTCCGCGGGCGTCTGGAACATGTCCCGGCTCGGCACGAACACGATCTTGCGCTGGAGCAGAAACAGCAGCACGCAGAGGCCGACGTACACGAGCGCAGCGGACTTGAGCAAGGAGAAAACCATGGCGAAGCGACCGGGCTTCTTGGGATCGTGAGTGTCTGACGAGCTGGCAGTCTCGAGCATGCGGCCTACTATAGCGGTGTCGCGCTGTCCTTGGCAAGGCGCGCACCCGGATTTCACTTTGCGCGGTCGTGGCCGATGCGCTAAGCTCTCCTACGCTTTCCCACAGACTTCGCTGCGAGAAAGAGGCCGCTGCACCGCCGTCAGGCCGTTCGTGGTAGGGCGATTCATCGCCCGTCGGCCGCCCTGAACAAACGGGCGATGAATCGCCCTACTACAAGCCACGCTACCTCGCTTCTGCCACAACACACCACATGGGCAAAAAAGGCCAAGACACCCCGCCGTCCAAGAAAGGCGGCAAAAAGACCAAGAAGAAGGGCTGCTTGGGCCGCATCTTCGGGTGCTTCGGATGGATCGTCTTCCTCGGCGTCGTGGGCGTGTGCGTGATCTGCATTGCGCTCTGCGCCGGCCGGCTCTTGTTGTCGGATGCGAAGCTGCGCGAACTCATCGTGGACCAGGGAGGCCGGGCGCTGAGGCAAGACGTCAAGCTCAAGAGCGCCAGGCTGCGCCTGGCGAGCGGCCTCAAGCTCGAAGGGCTCAGCATCCAGGATCCCGATGCCAAGGGCGAGCCTCCGCTGCTGTCGCTGGCCGGCCTCGACGTCGCATACGACCTCTCCCAAGCGCACAAGCGGATCATCACCGTCCGCAACATCGAACTCGCGTCGCCGCACGTGTCGCTCGTGCAGCAGGACGGCAAGTGGAACTTCGAGGCCCTCCTCCCGCCGCCCAGCAAGGAGCCCAAGCCGGAGCCCGAGCCGAAAGGCCCGCCCGGCGAGCCCATCTGGGCCAAGCCGTTCCGGCTCCCGCTCGACGTGATCATCAAACAGATCAAGCTGTCCGACTTCCGCTTGCGCGTGAAAATGGAAGACGGAACCCAGATCAATCTCGACGGCCTCAACGTGGCCATCACCGGCGAACTATCGCGCACCAAAAACAACGTGCAGGTCGCGGTGTACACATCCAACGTCGAGTCGCCGTTCCAAATCGACAGCCCCATCGACCGCGCGGCCATGAACCTGCGCGTGCACGCGAAGACGGACAAAGTCATCCAACTGCTGTCCGCGCTCGTCGTCCACGTGAACGTGGAGCAGCAGGACTTCCAGACCCTCACGCTGAACCTGCGCCTCGAACTCGCCAACACCCGCGCCAAGGTCGACAAGCCCCTCCCGCCCTTCGACCTCGTGTGCACGGCTAAGGTCAAGGTCAACCTGCCCGAGGCCAAGGCGGAGTTGGAGGACCTGCGCGTGACCATCGGCGAGAAGAGCGCGCTCGCGCTCAAGGCCCTGGTGACGGACTTCCTGCCGAAGCCCGGCAAACCGCTCGAACCCCAGGTGGACGTGCGCATGACCCAGTGTGCGTTCGACCTCGGCGAGTTGTTCGGGTTCGCGCAGCCGCTCGTGCCGGATGGCCGGGACATGCGCGTGTCCGGCGTGTTCCGCGTGCCCAAGCTCGCGGCCAAGGGCGCGCCCACCGCAGGCGGCATGACCGTGGGCATGGCCGTGCGCCTGGACGACGTGGCGGTCGACCACCCGGCCATGAAGGCCGCGGCCACGGGCGTGAGCGCTTCGTTCGACGTGCCCGACGTGCACGTGGGCCTCACGCGCGCCAAGGACGGCGACGGCATGCGCGTGGACGTAGCAAAGGCCCAAGCCAGGATGGGCCTGGTCGTGGGTGGCGCCACGTTCGACACGTTCACCATCGCCGGCCTCACGGAGAAGCTCGTGCTCGCGGCCGCGGACGTGGCGCACGTGCAGGGCAAAGACACACAGGTCGTCACCATTGGCGCAGCCGGCGCGACGTCCGACTTCGCGCTCCAGTCGTTCGCCATGAAGGACGACAAGCTGGCCGCCACCGCGTCGGGTCTCACGGCCACGCTCACAACCGAGGCTAAGGGCATCGAGCAGCAAAGCGGCAAGGTCACCGTCGCCGGCGTCCGCACGCGACTCGGCGTAGGGCTCGACCAGGCCGGAACGAAGCTGCCGGACATGGAGGCCCACGTCGGCAAGATCGGCATCAGTCTGGACGCGAGCGCGTCCGACATCCAGCAATCGGGCGCAAAGGTCCGCGTGGCCACGGTGGCGCTCGATCAAGGTTTCTCCGTCAAGGGTGTCGAGGCCAAGACCGCCAACCCGGCCGCGACCGCGACGGTGTCGCCGATCACGGAGAACGTGCGGCTCCGCGTGAGCGACATCGCTCTTGACGGCGCAGACGTGGGCGTTGGCCAAGTGCGCCTCCAACAATCCTTCGGTATCGCGGGCATCGCCGCGCGAGCAGCGGACCCGGCCGCGACGGCCACCGTGGGGCCGATCGGCCAAGACTTCGCGCTCACGCTCGATCGCGTCGCGCTCGATACGCCTACGCCGGTCGAAGGCCAAGCCGCCACGCCCACCGCCACCATCGCCGCGGCCGATATCGCGCTGACCGCGACCGTGGGCCCGATCGCTGGCAACGCCGCGCTCAAAGACAAAGACGGAAAAGCCCAGCGTGCGGTGGCGACCATCGCCGGCATCACGAAGAAAGTGCGCGTGCGCGGCGAGAAGATCGCCTATCGCGCGCCGGACCTCGACGTGGCGTCGCTCAAGGGCCAGACGGAGCTGGTCGTCACCAAGATCGCCGCAGACGCCATGGGCAGCAAAGCGATTGTGAAGGCCATTCGCCAGGAGATCGCGTTCGCCGGCAGTGGCAAGAACTTGCGCACGTTCACGGTCGAGAAGCTCACGCTCGACCTAGTCGAGCCCACTGTGCAATCCCCCGACTTCGGCACGTTCGCGGTCCCGGTCAGCGTTGCCATGAACGCGACCGCGGACGTCGCGGCCATGGACGTGGAAGTGCCGCGCCTGACCCTCGCGCTCGGCGATTGGCTCAAGGTAACGGTCGAGGCATCCGCCAAGAATGCCGGCCAAGACGCGCTTTCAGCCAAGACGAACCTCACGCTTGATCTCGGCAAAGCCATGAAGCTCGTCACGCCCGAGATAACCGAGAAGTTCGGCGAAGTGAAGGCCGCCGGCTCGATCACAGTCGCCGCGGCCGCGGACGGCAATCTCGGCACAAAGGACGCGCCGGGCGAAATCGGCCTCAAGAGCAACGTCGCGGTGCGCATGAGCGGCATCGCGTATCCGAAGATGCAAGCCACCATCGGTTCGCTTTCGCTCGACGTGGCCGCGGCCACAGGCTACGTCATGGACGGCGCGGTCAAGCCCGTCGCCGCGACGATTGGCCTGAGCATCGAAAACGTGGCCGCGATGGACATGGCCACGGTGGGGAGTGTGAGACTCGACGTGGACGCGGCCCTGCCCACGCTCGACAAGGCTCGCGCCAAGGTCGAATTCGCGGTGCGCCAAGCCGAGTACCACCAAGACGATCTCGCGACCCGGCCGGTGGACGTGGACCTGGCGCTCGATGCGCATGCGGACCTGGCGAACGCTATCTACGGGGCGAAAGGGCTCGACCTGAGGGTGGGCGACTTCCTCACCGTTGGTCTGGACGCGAAGTACGCGGTCAAGAAGCAGACGTTCGACGTAGCCATGCGGCAGGAGCTGAGGCTGGCCGAGGCGCTCAAGCAAGTGCCGGCCCAATTCGCCAAGTCCGTGCCGCCCATCGAGACGAACCTCGTGCAGCGGCTCACGCTGACGGCCAAAGGCTCTGTGCCCACGGCCGAGCAGATCAACAAACTCGACGTGCCGGTCGAACTGAACCTCACGTTCGCACTCGATGGCGACGTGGCCCTCCCGGACATGGGCATCGCCGCGACGGGCCTGAAGGAAGCACTCGACGTGGGCATCGCGGGGCAGGAGGTGCGCGTCAAACAGCGGTTTGCCGCCAAGAAGGTCACGTACAACGACGCACTCGGCGACGACTCGCTCCAGCCGGAGCTATCGCTCGACCTCCGTCTGGACAACTTAGACCGGCTGAACTTAGCGTGGGTCACGAAGTTGCCGCGGCACGCGGTGAATGTAAACGTGACGACGGCCGCGTCCGGCTTCCGATTTCTCATCGAGGAGCAGTTGGCCCAGAAAGAAAAGCCTGAGCGCGAGTTGACTGCGGAGGAGCAAAAGGCCGAACTCATGAAGCAGGCCAAGCGGGTACTCGACCAAACTGCTCTCGACCTGGATCTGAAGGTAAACGTGAGCGATCTGAGCAAGCTGGCGCTCGTGAAAGGTCTGGCAGTGGGCGGCGGCCTATCCGTCGACATGGCCGCGGCGCTGGAGCCCAATCGCAGTGTGGCGGCCAGCTTGAAGCTCGGCGCCGATGGCCTTAGCTTGAGGATGGACAAGACCACGGCCAAAGGCCAGGAGACCGTGGTGCAAGTAAAGGACATGAACGCCGATATCCGGCTCGCGCGGCGCCTGGAACTCGTCGAGGCCACGGTCGCCTCGGCGGGGCCGTCGGCTCCGCTGTCGGACACGTTCCTGGGCAACATCAACACGCTGCTCGCCACGCGCGGCCGCGAGACGTCGCGCACGCTCTACTCCGACTTGCGCAGCTATGTGCCGCAGCGTGACAACCTCAACATCAAATCCGTCACGGCCGGACCCGCCCAAATCGACGACTTCGCTCTGGACCTCGACTTCGAGGACGGCGTGTGGATCGACCATCTGAGTATGACCGCGCTCGGGGGGTCCATGACCGGCCGCGTGGGCGCCGGCCTGTTGGGCGGCCACTACGTTGTGGCCTTGGCGTTCGAGTTCACCGGCCTCAGCGGCAAGTCCATGTTGCCGTTCCTCGACAAGGGCGTGCCCGACGAGGACGCGGAGATCTCGGGCAACTTCATGCTGGCCATGAAGCTGACCGGCAGCAAGCAGGTGGGGCTCGACGACATCTTCATGGCGTTCAACATCACCAAGGTCGGCAGCCGCGCGCTCGACCGATTCCTCTTGGCGCAGGATCCCACGGAGAGCAACCCGCAGATTGTCGTTGCCCGCAAATACACGCGCCTGGGCCGGCCGTATCGGGTGTCGATACGCGTGGTCAACGGGGAGATGCGGCAGGCGATTTCGGTCAAGATGGCTGGCGTGCCCAAGCCCATCCCACTCCCGCTGCCCGAAAGCATCCCCCTGGGCAAGATCATGGACCTCGGCATGTTCGAGAAGCCCCTCGCGGCGCTCAACCAAGTGCGGGCCGCGCTCCAGATGCTCGCCGCGAAGAAGATCGAATTCGGCAAGGACGGGAGCGTTCGCTTCAGCAGATGACGGGCTGTACACGGAGCGAACCGTCCGCCTTGCCCAAGTTGACCCTGATACCGGCTTCTGATATCCTGCCCCTATCGCATTGTCCGGCGCCAGTCATACGCAGGAGGTAGACTCATGAAAAAGGCGGCGATTGGAGTCGTCATCATCGCGGCAAGCATCATGGCCTGGCAACTCACTCGCCCAGTGCCCCAAGCGCAAAACCCGGCCAAGCCCGTGGCGCTAAGCCGCACCATCGGTGACATCCCGCTCAACCTCGACGATTTCATCGCGTCCAGGCCGGACCTGGCCAAGTCGCTCGGCAGGACGCCAGCTTCGGCCCAATCCACCCGCGCGCCGTCGTCCCAGTCCAAGTCAGCCCGCGCGCGCCAGAATCCCCCCAGTCCGAAATCCACGCCTGCGGTTGACGGGGCCAAGCCCAGCGAAGTGGGCTCGCTCCTGGCCCAAGCCGAGACGCTCCTGGCCCAAGGCAAGCGTTGGGATGCCCGGCTCGCGCTCAGCCGCGCGTTCTTCGCGGCCAAGGGCAGCCAAGCTGAGGCCATCAGGACTAAACTCGACGCGCTCAACCGCGACCTCATCTTCTCGCCCGCACCCACCCCGGCCAGCGTCGTGCACGTGGTGCGCCCCGGCGAATCGCTGGCCAAGATCGCGCGCCAATACGGCACCAGCGCCAGGCTGATCCAGCGCGTGAACCACAAGAAGGATCCCAACAAGATCCGCGTCGGCGAACGGCTGAAGGTCCTCAAAGGGACTCCGTCCATCATCGTGGACAAATCCGACCTCACGCTCACGCTCCTGTGGGACGGCGTGTTCGTGAAGCAATACCCCTGCTGCATCGGCCAGTTCGACAAGACACCCGCTGGTACGTTCGTGGTTGATGTCTTGCTGACCAAGCCTACGTGGTATGCGCCCGATGGCAAGGTCTACCCGTATGGCAACCCCGGGAACCTGCTCGGCACACGCTGGATCGGCTTCAAAGAGACTGCCGACGTCAGCGGCTACGGCATTCATGGCACCCGCGACCCCTCCTCCGTTCCCGGCCGCCGGTCCATGGGCTGCGTGCGCCTGCGAAACGAAGACGTGGAGGAGGTGTACGACTTTATGATCAAAGGGACGAAAGTCGAGATTCGGGAATAGCGAGATCGCGCCGGCGACAAACGCGCCGCGGGCCATAGAAGCTGGCGCCCACGAGCAGATGGAGGTAGATTGGACTGTGTCGAATGGCGACTGTTGGGGCCGGCATCAACCATCAACCATCCACCATTTCTCCGCCCGTGCCTCCTGCATTCCAATACGAGCGCTATCCCGAAATCGTGCGCCGCATCGAGCGCACACGCGGCCAGCGCAAGCGCGTCCTCGTTGCGCACGGCATCCTCTCGTACATCGCGCTTGTGCTCGCGCTGCTGCTCGCGTCGTGCGGCTTCGAGGCCGTGGTCCACTTTTCCGACGCGGTGCGCAAGGCCATGCTCGCCGGCTTCGTGCTGGTGATACTGGGCGGGGCCGGCGTGCTCGTGTTCCGGCCGTTGTTCGACGAATGGACCAACGAGCAGATCGCGCTCTTTGTCGAGACGGCCTACCCCCAGATCCGCAACGGCCTCATCAACTCCCTGCGCCTCGCCAAGGCCGACGTGGTGGTCTCGCCTCCGATGGTCAACGAAGCCATCAAGGAGGCCGCGCTCGAATCGGGCCAGTACGACTTCTCCAAAGCCATCGACCGCGGCCCTCTCGTGCGGTCCGGCTGGGCTGCGGGCATCATGGTCGTGCTCGCAATCGTGTCCGCGGTGCTCTGGCCCCAGCGCTTTGGCAACTCGCTTAACCGCATCCTCAAGCCCGCAAGCGAAGTGCCCGCGCTGGGCGACATCAAGATCGAGAAGGTCGATCCCGGCGACACCGCGGTCATCTCCGGCGACGACCTCGTCGTCACGGCCGAAATCACCAACCCCTCCGGGCGCAGCATTGACGGCGTGCTGATCTACCGGCCCGACGAAGGCGACGAGCGGACCCAAATCATGTCGCCCCGCAGCGAAGTGCTCTTCGGCTGCGACATCCCGGGCGTCAAGATCCCCTTCAAGTACCGCGTCGTCATCGGAGGCAGCGAGTCCCGGTGGTACCGCGCACGCGTGGTCGACGAGCCGCGCGTGGTGGGCATCGATTTCAGATTTGTCTATCCCCAGTATTCCGGCCTCCCACCTGAGACGATCAAGAACAGCGATGGCAACATCAAGGCGCTCACCGGCACGGTTGTGGACATGACCGTGCGCGTCAACAAGGAGCTGGCGAAGGCGCTCGTGCGCATTGACGACAAGAAGGATATCCCCCTCCAAATCGGCCCTGGCGGCACGACTCTCCAACTCGCGGAGCGCATGGCTGTGACCCAGGACGGCACGTACTCCGTGCAGATCCAAGACACTGAGGGCTACACCAACCGCAACCCCATCACGTACTACATCCGCGCAGTGCCCGACGATAAGCCGGTGCTCAAGTTTGGTGCGCCAGGCAAGGACACCACCGTGGGCCTGGGCGGACGGGTCCAAATCGGGCTCAAGGTCACCGACGACTACGGCATCGCCACGGTGCAACTGCTCGCCAAGCGCACCAACGAAGACGCCGGTGAGGAATCCGAGGAGGAAGTGGTCAAGGCCTGGACCGAATTCCCTGACGCCAAAAACGCGTCGTTGGCTTACGACTGGCAATTCCCCAAAGATCGGTTTAAAATTGGAGATACGGTCACGTACTACGCCAAAGCCACCGACAATCTGCCGGGCGACGCGCCGAACGTGGCCCAGTCGGCCAAGTACAAGATCCAAATCAAGGATATGAAGGCCGAGAAGGCCACGAAGCAGAAGGAATACTTCGAGTGGCGCAAGCACGTTGAAAAGGCGCTCGATGAGCAGAAAAAGGCGCGGCAAAAAACCGACGCACTGCTCAAGGCGCTGGGAGTGAACACCGATGGCAAGAATGAATAGCCTCGTCGTTGTGTTCTCGATGCTGGCCGCAAGCGTCGCGCCTGCACAGCAACAGACCCACCCCGACACACGCAAGCTCGTGCAGCAACTGCGCGAAGCGCAACTCAAAGTGCGCAAGATGCTCATGGAGACCGCGGACAAAATCCAGGTGGAGGGGCCAGCGGAGAAGCGCGTCCGCGACGTGCTCTTCGGGCTGAGCCAAAACGAACTCGCGAGCGCAGTCCAAGGCCTAGAGATGCTCCTCCAAGCCCCCCAAGGCCAAAACGCGGCCGAGCAGGCCAAGCGCATCGCGGCCGCACAGGACAAGGCCATCGACGTGCTCAAGCGCGTCCTCGGCGTCATCGAGACCATGGAGCAAGAAACCAAGAAGGAGAAGGAACAAGAAGACGGCAGCGACCTCGACGACGACGTGGAGGACCAGATCAACGACCTGATGGACAAGCTTAAGGATTTCGTGAAGGAACAAAAGAAGGTGATCGAGGCCACCGAAGACCTGGCCAAGATCCCTGTGGACGATCTCACCGACGAGGACGAAAAGAAGTTCAAGGAACTCGCCGCGACCGAAGACAAATGGGAGAAGTTCTTCAAAGAGGCCCACTCGGACCTGAGCAAGGTGCCGGAACAAGACTTCACCAACCCCCAACTCCTCAAGGAACTGGTCGAGATTTTTACCGAGATGGAGATGGCCAAGGACGCACTCACCAAGAAGGCCGCTGAAATTGCGACCCCCCTGGAGGAAAACGGCGCGGAACTCGCCGAGTCCATGACGACCCACATCGAGAAGTGGCTGCCCGACACTCCAGACCGCGAGAAGTGGCAGATGGAGGAGCCCCTCCAAGACTACGAGACGCCTATGGCCGAACTGCCCAAGGAGCTGGAGGACCTGGTGGGCGAGTTGATGGAGGAGGAAGAGGATCTGATGGAGGACGTGGAGGACGCAACCAGCGCGTGGTCCGACTCGATCGATAAGGGCGCGGGCTGGGACGCCATGGACGGGCCCATCAGCAACATGAGCGCGCAGGGCGTGACCGGCAACCGCCTGCCCAACAAGAGCGAGATCGGCGGCCGCAGCGGCGAGGGCCGCACGGGCAAGTCGAGTGGCGAGTACGTGGAAGAAAACGCGGTCGGCAAGGGCGGCCGGCAGACGCCTTCGCGGCTCACACCCGACCCGTTCGAGAAGGGCCAAGTCAACGACACGAGCACCGACCCCGCGGGCGGCGCCACCGGCGGCGGCAAGATCAGCGGCGCCGGCGGCGAAGGCCTCGAAGGCCCGGCCCCCCCGCAACTCGACATGCAGATGCAAGCCCTCGCCGGCAAGCAAGCTGAGTTGCGCAACAAGGCCGAGCGCATCAAGCTTGGCTTCCAGGTCATGAACTACCCAGCCGATATCATGGACCGCACCATCCGCCTGATGAAGAAGACCGAAGGGAGCCTCCAAAGCGGCCGCTATCGCAACATCGCGCGGCAGCGCCGCGTCATGCTCGAAGGGCTCAAGGGCTCCAGGGCCATGCTCCGGGGCGAGATGCGCGTCAACCGCGACCGCAGTTCCGGCCTTCCCAAGCACATGCAAGACGAGATCATCGAGGCCGCGGGCGAGGCCACGCCAAGAGGGTACGAAGCCCTGCTCAAGGGCTACTACGAGTCACTGTCACAGACGAAGTAAGCGGGCCCCAAGGGCCTCCAGCGCGCACGACAGCTTGGGCGTCGAGCCGGGGGAGATCGGCCGGGTAGAGCGGGACGAGCTTCTTGCCCTGCTGTGGGTAGAGCTTCAGCTTCAGGAGCATGCCGATCTTGTAGTCCGCCGCGTCGAGGCCCCAGCACTCGATGTACACGTCGAACTGCGGCAAGTAGAAGTCGGGCCGGATCGCGTAGCCCTGGATGATCTGGAGTTTGTCGTCGTAGCGGTACGAGATGCCGCGGCCGCTCAGCCAGTCTACGATACGGCGCTCCCCGCGAGACTGCACCACGGTGCGGTCGGCCGCGAGGATGGTCTTCTTGTTCTGCACCTTCATGCCGAAGTTGCGGCGTTCCATGAAGACCGCGTTGAAGCAAGCGTCGCAGTACACGCGCTGGAACTGCCGCTCGGACAAGTCGCGCTCAGCCGCGGTGACCGTCTTGCCGCATCGGCTCGTCAGACGAGTCGAGCGCCAGCGACACGAGTCACTGCTCCGCGACTAGCTCTATGCCGCTCAGGAGCGGCAACTCCTGGGTCGCGGACAGCGATACGACCAAATCGTCCGCCACCTCCACACCGCGGACTTCCCTGACCACAGCACGCCCTACTCCGCCAGCCGCCGCGGCAATGTCGAAGTTGCTCAGTACCTCGCGGCCCTGGAGCGATACGCTGAAGATGCGCTCGCCGGGCTGCTTGCCCTCCAGCTCCGCGAAGTATAGCCGCACGGTGTAGCGCCGCGGCTTGTCGAACGCGCCCAAGATCGTCTTGCCCTCCCACCTGAGCGGAGCATACGCGCTCCGGTCGGCCGCGGTTACGGCCTTGGCCTTGCCGGGTGCCGGTTGCACGAACGGCCGAATACGCAGCACACCCGCGCCCTTCAGACCCGATGCCGCGACCCACGGCAGCCTCCCCTGCACTAGACTCGAATGCACGCGCGCCGTCTCGAACCCGCGAGGCTCCTCCAAGATCGGCACGTCCGGCGAAGGCCCGCCCACGCTCGGATACTCCAACCAGAGCGTGCCGTCCGGCGCGGTGCGGTTGCCGGGCGCGCCCAAGTTGATGCCCAGCCGCACCACGGGCGTCTGCTTCGCCGGCGCCGGGTAGTAGTCGAACGACCATTGCTCCACTTCGTCCATGGGCACGAGCGCGAGCGACGACTGGTTCTGGTACGCGCACAGACACGTGCGCGTGTAGTCCGGCGCATTGAGCACTCCGTTGGCCGCGACGAGGTTCGACGTGCACCCGGACTTGAAGCCGCCGATGCTGATCGTGCCCTGGCCAGCGTGGAAATCCAAGTAGCACGCGGAGGCCGATCGGAAGGTCATGAGGTGTTCGCTCGCAATCGCGGTGTTGCAGCCCTTGAAACGGACCCAGTTCCAGGGGATCGTCTCGCCCGTCATGGGGTGTGTACGGGTGACGAGCTTGCCCGTACGAAGGGCATAGACCTTGGCGGGGCGAGCGGACAGGTTGCCCCCGCCCGTCTGTGTGATGATCATCTCGTGCCGCAGGATGGGCGGGCCCGAGTACGCCTCCTTGTGCCGCCACAGCAGGCGCCCGTCCGATCCAGCGTACGCCGCCATCCCCACGGCCGTTTCGTCGCGTGCGCGGTCGCCCGCGCGGCTGCCGGCTTGCAGGAGCACGTCGTACTCTTCCGAATACCCGAGCCAGGTGCCGAACACGCCCTCATCCACGGACCAAACCACGTCGCCACTGCGCGCGTCGAGAGCGAGGAGTTGCGGTCTGGCCGCGGCGGTCACGAGCAAGGGCCTCGCCGCCCTCCCCTTCTTCGCTTGAGGATCGTAGGCGAGGCGCCGCCGCCGCAGAAAGTCGAGCCGCTGCCGCGACATGCCGTCGAGGCAGAAGATGCGGCCCCCGCCGGCCACGATGCAGTTGTGCCGGAAGTTCAGCCCGGCCTTGCGTGTCCAGAGCGCCCGGCCCGTACGCCGGTCCAGGACCACGAGATACCGGCTGCCGACGCCATACCGGTGGTTGAGCAACGCTTGCTTACCCACGGCTAGCGGCGCCGCGCCGGCGATGAGCAAGTCGCGGTACACGCCGATGTAGCCCCAATTGGGCCGTTGCCCGTCGATCTTGGGCAGCTTGATCGTTCGTTGGATCTCGCCCGTGGCCGCGTCGAGCACCAGACAGCCCGATCCGCGCACGAGGTACACCTCGTCCGCGGTCGCCACGTAGTTCGTGCCGTACTGGTTCGCTCCCGGCATGTGCCGTTGGTTGTACGTGCGGTCGCGGGGATCGGGGTTGTACGTGCCGTTGTAGTACATGTCTGACGTGTCCACGTCTGCAAACTCCCTGCGCCACAACACGCGGCCGGTGTACACGTCCCGCGCACTGAGCACGGTCGGATAGCTCGGCCGCTTCTTGAGGCCCGCAAGGCCTTCGAGGAAGAGCCGGCCCGCGACGATCTGCGGCATGGGGCCGTGGCCGTGCCGCGGCAGCACGTCGAGGTAAGACGGCCCGCCGAACCACAGCAGCCCCAGCGGCGCCTTCACAAGCTTGTCCCGCGAGCACACCGTGTTCGCCACGTCGCCGTACTGGTGCGTCCAGTCGGCCGAGCCTGGCAGCGCGCCGACGCGGGCCAACTGCACGCGGCCATCGACCGCCTCGATCTTCGCGTTCGGCAGGGCCGCGCGCTGGAGCATCCTGATGAATGCGGCCTGCTCTTCAGCAGGGACCGGCAGCGAGGCCACTCCTCCATACGGCCGCAACACGCGAAACAAGCGCTTGGCGAAGCCTTTGCGTGTGTAGCCAGACGCGTCGATGTCCTCAGAGACGATGAGTCTCGCCATGTAGGCCGGAAGCTCGAGCGTCTGGATGTCGCCGCGTAGAAAAGTGGCCCTCTCGCCATACAGACCCATGTCGTCAAACTTGCGCCTCAGCTTTTCAATCTTGGCCGCATCGGGGTCGAGGCCAATGACGCGGATGCCGCCGCTCCGCGCCAATCCCTCCGCAAGCCGGCCCGAGCCCAGGCCCAAGACCAAGCAGTAGCCCCTCGATACGCCGGTGCGGCTCAGAATGCGGCGTGCAACCTTCGGCTCGCGCTTCGCGCCGCGGGGCTTGTCGGCCAGAGTGCGCCGGCGCACTTGGCCGCCGCGGGCGCCGTAGCAATACAGCTTCCCCTCTTGGGTGACCACGAATAGCTTGTCGTCGCCGGCGACCATGCTCCAAGGCTTGCCATCAACCGAGGCCTGCCACGCAACCCGCGCCTGCACGACTGGCGCGGCCTGGGGCTTGGCTGAGGGAGGTTGCGTGGTCAAGTACGGATCGAGTGAAAAATCGCTGCTCGTGAGCCCGCGGTTATGGCCCTCGATGGCGAGCACGTTATTGCCCTTGCGCAAAAGGCTCCTCGCGTTGGCGATGGCGAAGGTTTCGTAGCCCTTGGCCTCGTGGCTCTTGATGCCCTTGGCGGCCGGGCCTGCGCCGGACCTCACGCCCACGCGCAGCACCTCTTTGCCGTTGAGGTATGCGATAAACGCGTCGTCGTAGTTGATGCTCAGCGACAGGGTCGCGGGTGCGTCGGTCTTGCGCATGCGAAAGGTCTTGCGGATGTACACAGTGGTGTACTGGCCTGGCATGTGCTTGAGCACGGTCGTGTCGTCGCCATCGCCATAGCCGAATCCGGGCCGGCCGATGCGCCAGCTTGTCGCGTCGTACCCGAGCGTGGTCCAAGCGCCTTTGGGATGGGAGCCCGCGAGATACCGCCACGCGGCGGCTTGGGGGATGAGCGTCTGGGAGGCCGCCGACGCCGCGGGCATCGACCGCTCCACCAGCTCCGGCACATGGGGCGTCTCGATCGCGGCCACCCCCCCGCCGGCCGCGCAGTAGAGCCGGTCGCCGGCCTTCAGGAACACGCGGCTCACGCTCGGCTCGCACGTGGCTCGCCAGCGCACGACGGGCTCCAACACGGTGGCGAAGTATTTCTTGCCGGTCCTGCGCTGCACTTTCTGGATCTTGCGCTGCCGCGGCGAGCCAAGCTTGTGCGCGACGATGCCCCCGCGGCCGTCTGCGCCGATGACTTCCTTGGCCGTGAGCACGGAGGCCGGCATGGGCACTAGGGCCGCGCCGTCGGCGAGGCGGTACATGATGTTCGCGTTGAAGAACCACTCGCCACGCGTGGCCACGTCGTACCCGCCCGCGGCCTTCGACGTGTTGGCTTGGTAGTAGAGGAACTTGCCGGTGCGCCGGTCGTACACGCCCGGCACGGATCGGCTCCCGGCCACGAGCAGCTTATCGCCGTTGGCCGCGAGGTAGCCCTGCGGCGCGACTCCCGCGAAGGCCGGGCTGTGGTGCGGCTGGAGCACGTACACCGCGCCCGACCCGCTATTGCACCAGATCACCTTGCCGGTGTCCGCGTCGACCGCGTAGATAAACGTGCCCATGAACGGCCACACGCTCGCCGCAAAGTAGACCACGCCCTCGTACACGACCGGCGCTCCGCGCGCCGGCCACATGGACACCAAGCGCTCGTTGCCCAGCACCTTGCGCTCGGACGGTGCGCCGCGCAGGCGCCAGAGTTGGCGGCCCGTCGCGATGTCGAGGCAATAGAGATACCCGTCGTCGCACACGAAGTAGAGCTTCCCTCGCCACGCAGCCGGAGCGAAGCGCACGGGCCCATCCACGTAGCGCCGCCACAGCTCTTGTCCCGTGTCCGTGTCGTACGCGGTGACACAATCGCGCACCATGGATGGCACGATGAGCCGCTTGCCCACCACGATGGGTTCGTAAGACGCATCAAACTGGAGGCGGTATTGAGTCCAGGGCCAACAGGCCTTGGGTTTGGGCAGTTCGCGCGTCCACCGGAGGTGCAGCTTGGCGGGAAGCGCGTGCGGCGAGTCTGCCGTGCGTCCGGCGTCGCCGCGCCAGGCGGGCCACTCCCCGGCGCATGCGTGGATTGCGAGCGCGCAACAGAACAAGACGGTCGATCGGCCAAAGTGGGAGTGCATGAGTGGGTCGAGCCTTTCGGTTTCATGAGTCTGCGCTCGTAGCGATAGGCCGCCTGCCATGGGGCGCGCGCATCGCCAGAATTCGGGCGGTCTGTACGCCGCGCGTGGGGTGGGCCCGCATGCTGGCGCGTGCGGGTACGCATCTGCCATGCGTCTGATCGCATGCGCACGCTCAACACGCGTCACCGCGGGCGCCTCGGGCTATCGGCCCCGGCTGCTAGGTACGCCGTCTGAGCAGCATGACGGTTGCGGCCACCAATACGATACCGAAACCCGCGGCCACGACCAAGACCGTGTTCCACCACAGCGGCTCCGACACGAGGGGCTCCTCCACCACGGGCGCGGACGTCTGCGTGGCCAACGTAGCTTGCGGCGCGGGCCGCTGCTGCACCGGCAATCCCATCGAGTCCGGCACGGGTGGCGGCAGCGCCTCCTCCATGCCCATGAGAACCCCATCCCAGTTCACGTTCATCAGCAGGTCAGTCGTGCCGGGGTTTAGCGCCTTGGCTTGGCACGAGCAAGGCCCCACGAGAAATGCGCACGCGTCCACGATGTTCTCCTCCGCGATCCCCTGGCCCACGAGTGCGAAGAGCACCCGCGCCCGGCCAAACACTGCAAAAGCGATCGGCTCTTCGTACTCGCGCAGATCCTTCTCGCTGTTCAGGAGGATACTCACCAGCGCCTGCTCCTGCGGGTCGTCCCGGCGCAGGCGCATGATGGAAAACTTGATGCCCATATCCTGAGCGGTGTCCGGCTGAGCCAGATACTTCATGTCGTCCTCGGAGAGCGCGGGCAGTTCCAGCTCCGTTTTGAGCTTGTCCAGATGCCCCTTCAGTTTCTTTTCCGCCGCGTCGTTCTTCTTCGCATTGCCGCACTCCAGCAGCACCCACACGGCCACGTCGCCCTTAAGCAACCGATGCGCAATGCGTTTGCGCATGGGCGAATTGATAAGCGCTTCCGGCGTGGACGCGGCCAACGGCCCGGCCCACGCGGCCAACGGGATGCCCGCACGATAGGGGTAGCGCAAAACCACGCGCGGCAGCTTCGCGGTCCCTTGGGCCTCCCAGAGCTTCTGATATTCCTCCTCGACCTTGCCGTCGAGATCGACCACCTTCACGACGAAGTTCGAGTCACCTTCATTGGCCACGGACGCGGCGTCGAGTTGGCGCACGGCGGCTTGATCGTCGTCGTTCAGAGAGCCGCGGTGGAACACGACCGCCTCAAACACGTCAGCCGGCCAGCGCTCGAGCGCGTAGCGGAACACGGGTACGTTGCACGCTTGCGCCAGGCGGGCCACGCTGAGGGCTAAGACAAGGATGGCTGCGGATGGCTTGATTCGCATAGGTCTATTCCTGGTGGCGGCCAAGGGGAGGGATAGTAGCACGGATGCCACGCGCTTGTGTTTAGTATACCAGACCGCGGCCCCTGCGTCTGCTGCGCTTGCGCCGATGCCGCGCGACCTGGCATACTCGCCAACCATGTCTCTGCCCAACAGCGCCAGCTCCATCAAGCCGCGCCCGGCCGTTTGGCCTCTGCTGATCCTTTGTGCATTGGCGGTGGTCCTGCGCGTGCCGTCGTTCGTGGAGCCGCTGGGCCGGGACTGCGGGGAATTCCTCTACATCGGCAGGCGGATGCTGGATGGCGCGCGGCCCTACGTCGACTTCTGGGAGCACAAGCCGCCTGGTATCTTCTACGCGTACGCGCTCTGCGTGCGGGTTTTCGGCTACTCACGCACGTCGCCGCTCGTGTTCTCCACGGTGGTGCACGTGGCGACTCTGCTCGTGGTGTACGCGATCGGCCGGCGCATGGCCGGCCCGAGGGCCGGCTTCCTCGCCGCGGCCTTCTTCACCGCTTCCACCGCGCAGCCGCGCTTCTGGGGCCTGGGCAACGGCCAGTCCGTTGAGACGCTCATGCTGTTGCCCCTATCGCTGGGGTGGCTATGCGCGATGCGCGCGGCCGGCCGCCGGGGTGCGGCATGGGCGTGTCTGAGCGGCTTCCTCATGGCCGGCGCATTTTGGCTCAAGGCCACCGCGGCCCTCCCGTGCGCGGTCGTATTCTTCACCCTCGCGGCGTCGGCCGGCTGGCCGGCGGCCCTGGCATTCGTGGCGGGGAGCGCCTGCGCTCTCGTGCCGGTGCCGCTGGCCTACGCCGCGGCGGGGCTATGGCGCGAGTTCTTCGGGCAGGCGTTTGTGGACAACTTCGCCTACGCCGGCGTGGACCTGCCGCTCACCGATTATGCCGCGCGGGCCGGCCGCGCGCTCTGGTACGCCGCCAAGTTTCTCGCTGCGCTGTTTGCCTTCGGGCTTGCCGGAGCCGCGATGGCACTGGCCCGCCGGAGCGCGTGGCGAATTGCGTTGGCCGGCTGGGCCGTGGCGGGTGCGATCCCGTTCTTCCTGGGCGCTCGATTCTTCCCCCACTACCTTATCGAGGCCCTGGCGCCGCTTGCTCTACTGGCAGGGCTTGCCACGGATCGGCTGGTCTACTCGCCGGCTCGGCCGCTGTCGCGCGCCGCGGCCGGCGCGGCGCTCTGCGGCGTGCTGGGATGGAACGCGGCCACGTACGCGGCTTCGCATTACCGCCTGAACGTGGCGCACATGATGGGGCAGATCGACCGCAACGCCTACCGCAGGCAAATCCCCACCGGCCGGCCTGAAGCCGTGGGCGAGTACCTCAGGCCGCGGCTCTCCGGCGACCGCCGACTCCTGGTCTGGGGCCAGGCAACGGCCATCTACCCCGCCGCGGACGCGACGAGCAGCAGCCGCTACCTGTACAGCTACCCGTTCCTCGATCCCATTTCGCCGGGCCGAGCCGGGCGTGTGGCCGAATTGCTCGGAGAGCTTCGCGCCCGCCCGCCGGAGTTCATCGTGGTGGTGGACCCACGATTGCTCCCTGAACTGCGCGCGTTCATCCAGAGCGGCTACGCGGTGCAGACGCGGCAATTCGGCTGGGTCATCTGGCGAAGGCGAGGCCTGTGACAAGCCCCCGCGAAACCGACCTGTACGAGCCCGTGCGCGACTATCTCGCGGCGCAGGGGTATCGCGTGCGCGCGGAGGTGAAAGATTGCGACGTGGTGGCGACCCAGGGCGACGACTTGATCGTGGTGGAGCTGAAGCTGCGCGCGAACCTCGACCTGCTCGTGCAGGCCACGGAGCGGCAGCGCGTGTCGGACTCGGTCTACGTCGCGCTCCCGCGGCCCAAGTCCCGCGTGCGCCGCGGCAGGGCGCACCGGGCGTTCCTGCGCCTCCTGCGGAGGCTGTCGCTGGGCTTGCTGTACGTGTCCATCGACAGCGAGACGCCGCAGGTGGAGATCCTCCTGCACCCCGGCCACTACGAGCCCAAGCGCGCGACCAAGCAACGCCGCGCCATCATCCAGGAGGCCGAGAGGCGGTCGGGCGACTACAACAAGGGCGGCAGTTCGAAGGAGAAGCTCGTGACCGCGTACCGAGAGAACGCGGTCTACATCGCCTGCTGCCTCTCCAAGCATGGCGAGCGGTCGCCCAAGCAGCTTCGAGACATGGGCGCCGGCCCCAAGACGCTGTCGATCCTCAGCAAGAACCACTACGATTGGTTCGTCCGCGTCGAGCGCGGCGTGTACGCGCTCACGAGCAAGGGCAAGCGGGCGCTGCGCGACTACCCCGAGCTGAGGAAGCGGTTCATGAGGCGGCTGCGGGAGGGCAGGTACCCCAGCTTCTGAGGGGCCGGTCAGCGCCCCGCGATCACGCTGCGGAAGTAGCCCGCGTACGTGATGTCTCCCGACAGCAGATCCATGAACAACCGCACGAGCCGCGGCCGGCGGCTGAGCGCGCGGGTGTCCAAGTGCAGGCAGGGCCGGGGGAAGATGAGCCAGCGCGCGAGTCGTGCCTGTCGCATATGCCGCACGAGGCCGCGGCAGGCCGCGCTGTAACGTTCGCCGGCCGTCGACGGATCGCCAGAGGCCAACGCCTGCGCCGCGGCTTGTGCGGCGAACCGGCCGCTCTCGATGGCGAACGAAATGCCCTCGCCCGTGACCGCGTCCACGAAGCCCCCAGCGTCGCCGGCAAACAGCACCCGTCCGCGGCCCGGGCGCCGGCCACAGTCGCCGGCCGGCAGACGGTGCCCTCGCACGCGCATGCGTTCCCACGCATCGGCACGACAATACCTCTCGGCAAACTGGCGCATGCACTCGCGGAAGTTGAGCCCATGCTGGACCGCGGCGCCAATGCCGACCGACACGCAGTCGCCCTTGGGGAAGACCCAGCCGTATCCCCACGGCACGGCCGCAAAATCGATGAGCGGCCGCTGCGTGCAGACCTGCCGCAGTTCATCGCTCTTGAGGTCTTGCACGGGCACGTCCGCAACCACGCCAAGTCCGAGGTCGCGCCGGCGTCGCCGGCCAAGCAACTGCCGGCGCACGAGGCTTTCGACACCATCGGCAGCGACGATCACCTCGCCCGATACGGTCTCGCCCGTCGCGAGCGCGATCTCTCCGCGCTCCGCATCCACGCCCACGACCTTAGCCCCTTCTTGCACCTCGCAGCCGGCGTCTCGCGCCGCGGCGGCCAGCGCGGCATCCATGTCCGCGCGCCGCGCGTAGTGCAGC
>JAJRTI010000396.1 GCA_024278415.1 Planctomycetota bacterium
GGCCTGCGGCCGCAACCCTGGGCTAGAAGCCGGAAGCCCGTTGGGCTTCCAAACAGCGTTGCGTCAAGCGGAAACGCTGTCCATTGAACTCGCGCACGTTCATGGGGCCAACGGCTGTTGCAATCGGCTGAAGTGTTACAACAGATCAAACAGCGGGCGCGCGTCGTCCCACTGGCAAGTGATCTGTTGCCATGCCGAAGCTCGAACGTCGCGGCTAGATCTGGCCGTGAGGTAGCTCGGAATCGACGTCTCGACATAGACGCTCTGTTTCATGTCTCCAGTCTATCCCGCAGTTGGCCCACCGGCAAGCTTGCGTTATCGCCTCTACCAATGATGCAGCCCATGCCCCTGCCCGGGGAACCAAATGACGTCGATGAGGAGGGAGACGGTGATCCCGCTCACGTAGCCGATGAGCGTGCCGAGGAAAAAGGCGCGGGCGCGCTGATAGCCTCGAATGCCGCCCAGCTTGAGGATGACAAGCTTGGCGAACCAAGCGAGGAAGATGCTGAACGCGGTCGCTCGGATCGGCCAGATGAAGCCGGTCGTGAAGCCCACCGGGTGCAACGGCCACCAAAGGAAGCGGTAACGCAGGAACGTCATGGCCGCCATGAGCACCGCGCCGATGCTTACGAACATCGTCTTCTGCCACGTCATCTCGACTGGGGTGATCATCTTCGACACGACGCTGTTCATGATGTGCAGGTTGCCGCGCTGAAGCTCGTACGCGCCGAAGTTGTACGCACCCAACTCGTGCGATAGCCCTAGCGTCATCAGGAACGACGCGATCATGCCGATGGTGAGCGCCAGCACCAGAGCCTCAAGTAGGGCGCGTTTGCTCGTCTTGAACGAGCCGGAGAGCTTGCAGATGTGCCCCAGCATCGTCGCCACGGACGTCTTCGCGTCGCAGCAGATGCCGAAACTGAGCGCGAGCGCGGTCATGGTGCTCGGCGCGAGCGTCGCGGTGCCCAGTATGTGCATGGTCGCCGACTGGATCGTCATGGGGCCGCGGAAGTACACCAGACCGCATTGTGCGACGATCTTGGTGATGCCGAGGTAGAGCACCATGAGGCCGAAGAGAAAAAGGAGAATTGCCTTGAATTCCATGCCGGCCGCGTGAAGCCAGACCATCATAAACGCAGAGGCGAGAACGAAGCCGACGACCGCGGGGCGATAGGGGATCAGCTCGTCGGAGTCGTCGACCGGGTGCGCGGCGTTGAGCGCCTTCTTCCACACGTCGCGCAGGTGGTCCCGCGCCATCCACAAGCCCCACAGCACCATGAAGGTGAACGCGCCAAAGCTCTGCCAGCCGGTGGCCGCGTTGTAGCCGCACCACACGTCCGCGCCGCCAATGGTGTAGCCGATGCGGTTGTACACGCCGATTTGCGCAATGGTGAGCAGGTGGAAGAACCAGATGCTGAAGAGCACGTCGAGGCTGGTGAGGAACGCGAAGGACATGACGAAGAAGTTGACGCGCGTGAAGAGCGGCGGGAACGCGCGGGCGATCTGGAGCCGCGGGTAGCCGCGCATGATGGGGATGGCCGGGAACTCGGGGTAGAAATACGTGACCGCGTTCCACAGCACGATGAACATGGGCACGGTGAAGCCCATCCAGAACAGGCGGTCGCGCACGAAGCTGGGGAACCAGGCGCCTTCGTCCGAGCTGCGGATGAGTTCGAGCGGCATCTCGGCAAGGGGATAGGCCAGCCGCTCGCGCACCACCCATTGCTTGCGCAGCATGACCAAGCCGCAGAGCGACGCGGTGAAGAGCGCCGCGATGAACATGAACCACCAGAGCGCTGGAGCGAACCACGCATCGATCGCGACGTGCTCGCCCGGCCTCAGCCCCTCGAAGAGCGCACGCACGGAGTCGGTGTCGGTCGGCGCGATCCATGACGGGATATAGGGCTGGAGGTACTCGGCCCAGTGGTTTTCTGGGGACGCGTAGTAGTAGGGCGCGGCGATGATGCCGATGAGAAAGCTGCCGAGCCCCAAGCCCGGGAAGATCGCGGCGATGAGGGCCATGACGAAGATGATGAGCAACTCGTCTGGCCGGAATCCCCAGCGCGCGTTGAACGCCCTCAGCATGGGGTTGACGATGAGAATGAGCCCCACGAACGGGATGAGCGTGCACATCGGCAGGTAGCCGAAGTTCAGGCGGGAGCTGTGCAGCGAGTACGAGGAGTAGATCTCAAGCCAGTTCACAAGCACGGTCACGCCCGTACCCACGAGCAACGCCCTCAGGTATCTCGGCCGCGTGGCTTGGAGATCGTGGTGGCCCATGGCCCTCGGTCAGGTAAGATCCATATCCACCCGCACGGAGTCGACGATGTCTTGCACATTGGCCGCAAGCCCAACGATCTGCTGGCTGAGGCTGGATGCAAACTGAGCGGCGTCAGCGTCGTCCTCCATCGTCTCGAGCAGGTCAGCCATCATGCGGTCGATCTGCGCGAGGTGCACCATGCGATCGGCGGGCAAGTCGCAAATATCGACCGAAGCTTCGTCCATATCGCGCAGCAAGTTGCGGATTTCGCGCTGGAGGTCGAGCACCTCACGGCGCAGGTGGGCGAGCGGGAGCGGCGTTGGGTGCTGCCGCTCTTGTTTGGCGGTCTTGATCCAGAGCTTGTCGAAGCTCTCATGGAATGCGATCGCTTGGCGAGGCGTCATGATGGAGTCCCAGTTGTGAGGGAGCACGTCATCGAGCACGTCTTGCTTCGCCTCAGCCTCCGCGTCGGCATCGTCCGCGTCCCAATCGCTGGTGGCCGTGCGGATCAGGGCGCGGACTTCGGCCATGGTGACGGCGATGCCGACGTCTTCGAGAATGGCGTCAACCGTGTTCCCTTTGCCGGTGGGCATGGGATGGGATCTGGCGGCCTGCTCGATAAGCGACTGATGGGGGTCGCGGCCCGGTGGGTGGAGGTAGCACGTGTACCCGTCGTTCGTCCACTCCACGTTTTCGCTGGAGGTGAGAATACCGCCCAGATGCTGGCCAGGGGATTGCAAGAGATCCTCGCCTGCGATGACGAATGCGTGGAAGACCTGGGTATCGAGAGGAATCTCCGCAAAGCATTCGGTGGCCACGGCGACAAGGGCTTCTTCAAGCGCAATGTCGCTGCGCCGGATGCGCATGAAGTCGCTCTCCATGTCCGCCAAGGGCGAGTATCGGAACTGGTAGCGACCGTCGTGCAGGTCGAGCACCGTGGCAATGATCGAGTCGCCCTCGCGAAAGCCATGACGTTCATACCAGTCCGCCATGTCGAGGACCTTGAGCTTCACCGTCGGCGGCATGACGTCCTCTTCTGACAGGACATCGAGGACCGGTATTTGGGCGAGGGGGATCAAGCTGTGGTAGATGGCGATCTCGTCGAGTGTGTTGACGATAGGGCGGTAGCGAATGGCCTGTGACGCTTCGTCGATGACTTCGAAAGTGTCAGGGACGGCGAGGGGATGGGCGAAGGGGATGAATCGGTGGCCAGGGTAGAGCACGCCCTGTTCGATCTCTTCGGGCTGCGGCAGGATCCTGAACTGGGCGTTGTTGAAGAAGTGGCACCGAGGCGCGTAGCGAAGGTCGTCGAGCTGGTACAGGTTGGGATGTTCTTCCAGGCCCCGCTTCGCGTTGCTCGCCCGCCGGGCGTTGTATTCGCCATCTTTGGCGATCGCGCGCACGCACTCTTCGATGGTGAACGGCGCGGTCGCGTCAAAAGCGAATCCGGACGCGTCTTCGGCATAACTCAATGGGCTACTCCTGGCGAAGTGCGATGGCCTGCGGCCCCAAGGGCCAGCATTGTGCGCTGGCAAAAAGGGAAGGTAGGCATGATATCAGGGCCGCGGTCATGACTCAAGCTGAAGCGGCGACGGCCGCAGATGGCGTCATCCGTCCCCCTTCCACGATCTGCCCTCAATCATTGCGCCATCCCTCGCCCCCCCGCCTTGCATCACGCCCGCCTGTGATGGGAAGTCGACAATGCAAGCTCTTCACATGCAAGCAGGTCTGCTCCATTAGTGCCTTAGCCATCCGGAACTGGTATGGAAAACAAGATGTTGCGTGGTGTGCGCGCACTCTTGGCTGGGTATTCCGTATTGCGTATTCCGTATCTCGAATCGCGATCCGAATACGCAATACGCAATACGGGACAGCGAACCTGCCCTCCACACGCCACGTCTTGCCTCTGATCCATGACAGCCAGAAGCCTTGGGTTGCGGGCGAAGCCCGCCTTGTTCTCTGCCGCGAAATGCGCGGGGTCCGCTTGTCGCACGCACGTCAGTGCGTTCCGTTCCGTGGTTTCCCGCATGACCAGCCAGAGACGCTCTTACGAGCGCGCTACGAGCGCCCGTCGCGCGGCATTTCGCGACAGACACTCATTAGGTGAAGAGTTTCGGTATGCCGAAAGGGTTGCCCACCCATGTGCACCCTGTGGCATTGAATCGAGGCGGCACAGGGTGAGGAGGAAACGAGAGGCGCAGATATCCGCACGCGCGGCAAACGCCAATGCCTACGAAGCGGCCGCGCCCACGAGCGGCTGCAACGAGCCCCGCCCCTTTGCTTCCAGCCACTGCTCCATCTCGTCCGCGATCAGCCTGAAGGCCCCGTCGCCCCGGTAGTACACAGCCGAACCCACGCCGACAGCCGCCGCTCCGGCCATCATCATCTCGATGGCATGTCGGCCCGTGGACACGCCTCCCGTGCCGATGATTGGCGCCAGCTTGCCCGCATCCCTGAGCCGCGTGTAGATGTCGAAGACGCATCGCGTCGCGATGGGCCGCAGCGCCGGGCCGCTGACCCCGCCCATGCCGTAGCCGAGCACCGGCGTGGCCGTGTCGATGTCGATGATCATGCCCGGCCCCATCGTGTTGACCGCGGTGATTCCATCCGCGCCAGCCTCCACGGCCGCGAGCGCGGCGTCCCC